>CATAQZ010000182.1 GCA_949487015.1 Flavobacteriales bacterium UBA4585 | reverse complement strand
TTGTACGGGGCTAAGAATGAAGGTATATTCATTACGGTACGTGTTGAGCCGTCTTCCAATTGTTCCGTTTGAAGACTATTAGACAGAATCGCCAAGAACATTCGGTCAAGACCTATGGAGGTTTCAACGACATAAGGCACATAATTTTCGCCCAACTCAGGATCGAAATATTGTAATTTTTTACCGCTAAATTCCTCGTGTTGTTTTAGATCAAAGTCAGTTCTTGAATGAATACCCTCTAATTCTTTAAAGCCAAATGGGAACTTAAATTCAATATCAGCTGCTGCGTTGGCATAATGTGCTAGTTTTTCGTGATCGTGAAACCTGTAGTTGCCCGCATCAATACCTAAACTCTTGTGCCAGGCTAGGCGCTTTTCTTTCCATGTTTCATACCATTCCATTTCCGTACCTGGGCGAACGAAAAATTGCATCTCCATCTGCTCAAATTCACGCATTCTAAAGATAAACTGACGTGCAACGATTTCATTTCTAAAGGCTTTACCAATCTGGGCAATTCCAAAAGGAATTTTCATGCGGCCCGTTTTCTGAACGTTGAGGTAATTCAAGAAAATACCCTGGGCTGTTTCCGGACGTAGGTATAAAGTTGAAGCACCTTCGGCTACTGATCCCATTTGAGTCCCAAACATTAGGTTGAATTGGCGTACATCGGTCCAATTCATAGAGCCGCTCACTGGGCATTTAATTTGTTCGTCCTCTATAAGTTGCTTAACGTCAGCGAGGTCTTCAGATTCCATGGATTTCACAAATCGGTCCATGATGGCACGGATTTTCTCATGGTAACCCACTACACGTGGATTAGTAGATTCGAATTGTGTTCGGTCAAAACTTTCTCCAAAGCGCTTCGTCGCTTTACCGACCTCTTTCTCGATTTTTTGACGAATTTTTTCGACATGATCTTCAATCAAAACATCCGCCCTGTAGCGTTTCTTACTGTCTTTGTTGTCGATCAATGGATCGTTAAAAGCATCCACGTGTCCAGAAGCTTTCCAAGTCGTGGGATGCATAAAAATTGCGGAATCAATACCAACAATGTTTTCATGCATCTGTACCATCGCTCCCCACCAATATGCTTTGATGTTATTTTTCAGGAGTGCTCCGTTCTGGCCGTAATCGTAGACGGCGCTGAGTCCGTCATAAATTTCACTGCTTTGAAAGATGAACCCATACTCTTTGGCGTGGGCAATAACGTTTTTAAACTGGTCGTCAGACATGGTATATTATGCGTTTTGTAACAAGGGAATGAGGTTGGCGAAAAATAGTTTCACCGCAATGGCGAGCAAGATAACACCGAAAACTTTTCTAAGGATACTGAGTCCGCCGGTGCCTAAGATTCGTTCGATTCGTTCTGTATTTTTCAATACAGCGTACACTACGATCATATTAAGGACTATCGCGATGATGATATTGATATTCGCAAATTCCGCGCGAAGGGAGACTAAGGAAGTCATTGTTCCTGCGCCAGCGATCATCGGAAAAGCTATAGGAACGATGCTCGCGGTGTCAGGTGACTCTTCTTTATACAGGGTAATGCCTAAAATCATCTCTAAAGCCAAGAAGAACAAGACAAAACTACCCGCTATGGCAAAGCTTTGAACATCAACGCCTAAAAGGTGTAATATTCGCTCCCCCAGGAATAAAAAGACAATCATGATTGCACCGGCAACTAAAGTCGCTTTTTCACTTTGAACTTGGCCTACTTTTTTTCGCAACGTTACGATAATGGGAATACTTCCTAATATATCTATGACTGCGAACAGTATGAGAAACGCGCTGAGCGCATCGTTGTAGTTAAATCCCATGCGGTTAGTATTTGGTGCAAAATTAGCGCGTTTCTCTTAGCTGACCATCCCTTTACTGAACTAGCTTTGTGTTATGATCGAAATTGGTAATAAGTTGCTCTCGACTGAGCTCTTCAAAAAGGAGTTCGTATGTAATCTCAGCGCTTGTAAAGGGGCCTGTTGTGTGGAAGGCAATGCCGGCGCTCCTGTAGCGCCGGAGGAGGCGGAAATACTCGAAAAAATCTATCCAAAAGTCCGTAGTTACCTGACCGAAAAGGGTCGAAAATCTATTGAAAATCAAGGAACCAGTGTGGCTGGCATAGGCGAACTCGAGACACCTCTGAATGATGGAAAAGAGTGTGCTTACACTGTTTTTGATCCGGACGGTACGGCGAAATGTGGGATCGAGCAGGCTTATAATGACGGTGTAGTAGATTGGAAAAAACCTATTTCTTGTCATTTGTATCCCATTCGAATTGCTCGGTATACAGACTTTGAGGCATTGAACTACGACCGTTGGTCTATTTGTAGTGATGCCTGTGCTTTGGGAGAAGAATTAAAGGTACCGGTGTATCGATTCTTAAAAGAACCGCTGATTCGTAAATACGGCCCTGCATTTTACGACGAGCTCGAAGAAGTGGCTTCTCATTTAGCAGGTTCTTAAAGGAAAATACTTTTTGGATTTAGTATGAAATACGCATAGGGGTCGCTGTAGCCAAATGGGGAGCCCTAATGATTCATTTTTGATATTAAAAAGAGTTGTTAATAACTGTGGTAAAAACCCGATTTGACTTTCTTGATATTCCTTCAAATACGAGCCATGTTTGTATAGGCCGTTCGCTGCTACAAGCGAGCACCAGTGCCTACTCCGCGCCATAAGCACTAGTTTAATTAACTGATTTTAAGCTGATTATAATTTTTTAATCGGCCTTAACGACGACTAATAATTGCAACAATGCAACAAGAACCCATCCTTCAGGAAAACAAGAACAGGTTTGTCATCTTTCCTATTCAGCACGATGACATCTGGCAGTGGTATAAGAAGCAGGAAGCTTCTTTTTGGACAGCGGAAGAAATTGATTTACACCAAGACGTTGTGGATTGGAAAAAACTCTCAGATGATGAGCGTTACTTCTTAAAGCACATTCTAGCATTTTTTGCTGCGTCTGATGGTATCGTGAATGAAAACCTTGCGGAGAACTTCGTAAATGAAGTGCAATATTCAGAGGCTAAATTCTTCTATGGATTTCAAATCATGATGGAAAACATCCACAGTGAGATGTATTCTCTTTTGATTGACACGCTTGTCGATAATGATAGTGAGAAAGACGAATTGTTTAATGCGTTAGAACGCTTTCCAGCCATCAAGAAAAAAGCAGATTGGGCTTTGCGTTGGATTGAATCGGAATCATTTGCGGAAAGATTGATTGCATTTGCGGCGGTAGAAGGGATTTTCTTCTCGGGTGCGTTTTGTTCTATTTTCTGGATGAAAAAACGTGGACTTCTACCAGGATTGGCAACGTCTAACGAATTCATATCTCGTGATGAAGGGTTGCACCGTGACTTTGCGTGCCACTTACACAACAATCATTTGGTAAATAAGGTCCCTCAGGAGCGCATTATGCAAATCCTATCAGAAGCTCTAGAAATTGAGCGTGAGTTTATTACTGAATCACTTCCAGTTAATCTGATAGGAATGAATTCTAAACTGATGTCAGAATATTTAGAGTTTGTTACGGATCACCTCCTGGAAACGTTGAATTGTCCGAAAGTCTACAACACCGCCAATCCTTTTGATTTCATGGACATGATTTCATTAGAAGGAAAAACCAATTTCTTTGAGAAGCGCGTTTCTGAATACAAGAAAGCGGGTGTTGGCGAAGAGCAATCGGACCACAACATTGATGACGCCTTCGGCGCAATGAACTTCTAAGAAGACTTACACACAACACAAGAAAGAACAATACCATGATGCGCGTATTAAAAAGAGACGGCCGTAAAGAAGCGGTTAAATTTGACAAAATCACGGCGAGAATTGAAAAGCTCTGCTACGGACTCAGCGAATATGTTGATCCAGTTTCTGTAGCAAAACGTGTTATTGACGGTGTCTATGACGGAGTGACTACTTCAGAATTGGACAACTTGGCTGCAGAAACTGCAGCTTCAATGACCATCAAGCACCCGGATTATGCAAATCTCGCAGCGCGCATTGCGGTAAGCAATCTCCATAAAAGCACTAAGAAAAGTTTTTCTGAAACGGTACAAGGATTGTACGAATACATCAATCCAGAGACAGGAAAGCCAGCCCCTTTAATTGCTGATGATGTTTTCGAAATCATTGAAAAAAATGCGGAGTTTTTAGACTCTCAGTTGATTTATGATAGAGACTTTAGCTACGACTACTTCGGCTTCAAAACGTTAGAGCGTTCGTATTTGCTGCGTATGCACGGCAAAATCGTTGAACGTCCGCAGCACATGTTGATGCGTGTGAGTATAGGTATTCACAAGGATGATCTTGAAAGTGCTATTGAGACGTATGAACTCATGAGTAAGAAGTACATGACTCATGCAACGCCTACGTTGTTCAATGCCGGAACGCCAAAGCCTCAGATGAGCTCATGTTTCCTCCTTACCATGAAGGAGGACAGTATCGATGGTATTTATGATACACTGAAACAAACGGCTAAGATTTCTCAAAGTGCTGGTGGAATTGGTCTAAGCATTCACAACATCAGAGGAACAGGTTCTTACATCGGCGGTACCAATGGTACGTCAAACGGTATCGTTCCTATGTTGAGAGTGTACAATGATACCGCGCGTTACGTGGATCAAGGAGGTGGTAAGCGTAAAGGCTCTTTTGCCATCTACGTTGAGCCATGGCACTCTGATATTTACGAATTCTTAGATCTGAAAAAGAACCACGGAAAAGAAGAAATGCGTGCGCGTGATTTATTCTATGCCATGTGGATTCCAGATTTATTCATGGAGCGCGTTGAGAAGAACGAGGAATGGACATTGATGTGTCCTAACGAATGTCCAGGTTTGTTCGATTGCCACGGCAAAGAGTTTGAAGCTCTGTACACGAAATACGAGAGTGAAGGTCGTGGTCGTAGGACTGTGAAAGCACGTGAGGTATGGTCGAAAATCATGGAAAGTCAGATTGAAACAGGAACGCCTTACATGCTATATAAGGATGCGGCTAACTTGAAATCTAACCAGCAGAACCTCGGTACCATACGCTCTTCTAACTTGTGTACGGAAATTCTGGAATACACTTCTCCTGACGAAGTTGCGGTCTGTAATTTGGCTTCGATAGCGTTGCCAATGTTCGTAACTGAAGACGGAACATTCGATCACGATAAGTTATTTGATGTCACTTACAAGGTGACTAAAAACCTGAATAAGGTGATTGATCGCAACTATTATCCAGTTGTAGAGGCTAGGAATTCAAATATGCGTCACCGTCCAGTAGGCCTAGGAGTACAAGGTTTAGCAGATGCCTTCATTATGTTGCGTTTACCTTTTGATTCTGAAGAGGCGAAACAACTCAACAAGGACATTTTTGAAACGATGTACTATGCAGCGGTTACTTCTTCAAAAGACCAAGCAATAGTTGATGGTCCATACGAGACTTATAAAGGTTCCCCAATTTCTAAAGGTAAGTTCCAACACAACCTTTGGGATGTAAAAGACGGGGAGTTGAGTGGTCGTTGGGACTGGGAAACATTGCGTGGCGAAGTAAAAGAGCATGGTGTTCGAAACTCACTGTTGATGGCACCTATGCCAACGGCTTCTACCTCACAAATCTTAGGTAATAACGAATGTTTTGAGCCCTACACTTCAAATGTCTACACCAGACGTGTGCTCTCAGGAGAATTCATTGTAGTCAACAAACATCTTCTACACGATCTTATTGATCTGGGATTGTGGAACGACGACATGAAGAATGCGCTCATGGCTTCAAACGGTTCAGTACAGCATATAGAAGGAGTACCTGAAAACCTTAAGGCCATCTACAAAACGGTATGGGAAATTTCCATGCGCGATATTTTAGACATGGCGGCTGATCGAGGAATCTTTATCGATCAAAGTCAGAGTCTTAATTTATTCATGGAAGCGCCAAACATGGGTAAATTGACATCCATGCACTTCTATGCTTGGAAGAAAGGATTAAAAACAGGTATGTACTACTTGCGTTCTAAGCCAGCTTCTTCTGCAATTAAATTCACTGTGAAAAAGAATGCACAGACTGATATGGCTCCTGGCGTTTCAGGCACCGCAACTTCAGAAAAGGTAGACGCTACAGCGGAAGCTGATGCGGCTCCGGCAGAAATTGAAGCCCGCGTTGAAGCGCAAAAAGCTGCAATTGCTTCTATGAAGGATGAGGTAACAGCAGAAGAAAAAATTGCTTGTTCCATTGATAATCCAGACGATTGTGTCTCTTGCGGCTCATAAATAAGGCCTTAAACGATGTTGAAAAATCCCAAACGTTTCGTTTGGGATTTTTTTTGATTTTTTTAAACGAGTCTAAATCGAGACTAATTAGGGGTTAAGGGCCTGTTTACGATGTTGTTGTGGAAATATTGAATTTGTAATATCCTGTAGAATTCCTTATATTCAAGGTGAACACAATCAACTCTACGTTTATGTCCAATAGTGCAGCACCACAGCGAGATGCTCGGGGAACTCGGTCCGCAGGAGCGAGAAAAAGAGCCCCTGAAGCGAAAATGACAAAAGCGCAACTTTACGCTCAAATAGGCTTAGTTATTCTCATCATAGCGGGGATATCAGCGCTTGCGATTTTCGCTACTTGATTTTATTAGCTCTTCGACATTGAAGACGCTCACGTAACCTATCTTTGGGTTGCGAATGAAACGACTATTTCAAATTTTCGGAGGAGGCCTCGGCTGGAGTTTAGGAGGGCCTATTGGTGCACTACTCGGCGTAGCCTTAGGTAATATGATGCACGAATTGGTCGGTGCAGATGGCACCGAGCCTCGACGTTCAAGTGGCCAGTGGTCCGCAACCTCGCAGCGCCAAGGATCGCCCAGTGATTTTCATATTTCATTATTGGTTTTAGCTGCGAGAGTTATAAAGGCCGATGGTAAAGTAAGTCAAAGCGAATTGGACTTTGTTCGTCAACAGTTCGTTGGTATGTTCGGTAAGGAAAAAGCCAATGAGAGTTTCAAAGTATTTAAAAAGATTGTAGACCAGCCCATCCCTTTGACCAAGGTTTGTGGACAAATTAATAGTTTCACGACCCACAGTACACGGTTACAATTGATTCATTTTTTATTTAAGCTAGGATTAGCCGATGGTTATTTGCATCCTAGCGAGCTCGAGGAGATAAAGCGTATCGCGAGAAATCTACGAATCAATAGTTATGATTTCGCTTCTATTCAAGCGATGTTTCACAAAGGACAAGATGCGGATTGGGCGTATAAAGTTTTAGAAGTAGCTAAGGGAGCGGGAGAAGCTGAGGTAAAGAAAGCGTATCGGAAAATGGCGCTGAAATATCATCCGGATCGTTTAGTTGACTCAGGTGAGCAGGCCCAAGCCGCAGCGAAAGAAACTTTCTTGAACGTTCAAAAAGCCTACGAACAGATCTGTAAAGAAAACGGCTGGAACTAATGGCGAAGTTGGCAGATATTAAGGCACCTATTCGAGAAGAAATGCAACGCTTTGAGCCTAAGTTCAAAATGCATTTGAGCTCAAAAGTCCCGCTTGTAGATCGAGTAATGGGCTATATGGTAAAACGTAAGGGTAAGCAAATGCGCCCTATTCTAGTCTTTCTTAGTGCGAAATTATTGGGTGAAGTTAACGAAAGTACCTATCGGGGCGCCTCGTTAATAGAACTGATGCATACTGCAACGCTCGTACATGATGATGTCGTAGACGATTCAGATATGCGTCGTGGGTTTTTTAGTATCAATGCCCTTTGGAAGAACAAAGTCGCAGTTTTAATAGGGGATTATTTATTGTCCCGCGTATTATTACTAGCGGTTGAGACTAAAGAATATGCCTTACTCGAGCATGTTAGTGGCGCAGTAAAGGCAATGAGTGAAGGCGAGTTACTTCAGATTGAGAAGGCGAGAAAATTGGATATTACTGAAGCGGTCTACTATGATGTCATTCAACAAAAGACGGCATCACTTATAGAAACCTGTTGCGTTGTTGGCGCATCTAGCGTGGGTGCCGATGAGGTAAGCGTGTCGAACTTACGTGAGATCGGTCGTCACTTAGGATTGGCCTTTCAGATAAAAGATGATTTGTTTGATTTTGAAAAAGTCAATCTTACGGGGAAACCCGCTGGGATCGATATCAAAGAACAAAAGATGACCTTGCCTTTGATTCATGCGTTGAAAGAAGCCGCGCCAAAACAACGTAAATACATTATTAAAACCATTAAAAAGCACCACGATCGTCCTAAGAAAGTTCAGGAGGTGGTTGACTTTGTAAGGCATTCTGGCGGATTAGACTATGCACGTTCAAGAATGGAGCAGCACATTATAAAGGCGAAGGAACTTCTTTTTACCTTTCCAAAGAGTGATGTACGGGATTCTTTTGAATCGCTGTTAGAGTTTACTGTAGCACGTAAAAAATAAAGTCATGGAAGAATTTGAAGTAATGCTCGGCGCATTGAAAGTAAATGCATTCGAATGGGCGAAGCAGATCGTCCTTGCTATTGTTATTTTCTGGATAGGAATGCGTGTGGTGAAGATTATGATGCGTGCCGTTTCAAAAGCTTTGGCGCTACGTGATGTGGACGCTAGTCTTACTACATTTCTACAGAGTTTCTTGAAAATCGCGCTTCAAGCAGTAGTCGTAATTGCGACCATTAATCAACTGGGTGTAGAGACCACTAGTATTGTCGCTATCCTCGGTGCTGCTGGACTGGCTGTGGGTATGGCATTAAGTGGCACGTTGCAAAATTTTGCAGGAGGTGCCATGATTCTCATGTTTAAGCCGTTTAAGGTGGGAGATTTTATTGAAGCACAAGGGTACAGTGGTACAGTGAAGAGTATTCAAATCTTTACAACAATCCTTACAACACCGGATAATAAGCAAATAGTTATACCAAACGGCGGATTGAGCAACGGGAGTTTGATCAACTATAGCGCTGAAACGACAAGACGTCAAGAATGGACTTTTGGTATAGGTTATGGCGATGATGTAGAAAAGGCAAAGTCGATTATTAAAAACATCATAGCGGCTGATGAAAGAGTTTTAAAAGAGCCTGAGGGATTGATTGAAATTAGTGCATTGGCAGATTCTTCAGTTCATATTGTCGTTCGTGCCTGGGTCGCAAGTGAACATTTTTGGGCACTGTATTATTCTGTGACCACTGAAGTATATAAGGCCTTTAATGCCGAAGGAATTTCTATCCCATTTCCTCAAATGGATGTACATTTACAGAAATAATTAATATTCACTCAGCTTGCAGGCCACCCGAAAGGGTGGCTTTTTTGTTTAGTAAATGTATCTTGCAGAACTATGTCAAGAATTCCCGAAAGTATCATTGAACAAATCTTCAGTACCGCTCAGATTGAGGAGGTTATTGGGGAGTTTGTACAATTAAAAAAAAGCGGGAGCAATCTTAAAGGACTCAGTCCATTCAACAACGAGAAATCTCCGAGTTTTATGGTGAGTCCGGCAAAGCAAATCTTCAAGGATTTCTCTTCTGGTAAAGGGGGGAATGTAGTGACCTTCCTTATGGAATTGGAGCAGATGTCCTACCCTGAGGCATTGCGCTGGATTGCAAAAAAATACAATATTGAAATTCCCGAAGAACGCCCACAGACTCCAGAGGAGATTGCAGCCGGCAACCTTAAGGAAGGAGTGTATTTAATTTCTGATGTGGCGGCGAAGTGGTACGCAGAGCAATTGCATGAGACTGATCAAGGCAAGGCTATTGGTTTGAGCTATTTTAAGGAGCGCGGCTTCACAGACGAAACCATCAAAAAGTTTCATTTGGGATACAGCCCGGAACAATCGGCTGCTTTTGCGGAGTACGCTTTGGCCAATTCTTACAGTGACCAAGCTCTAGAGTCTTCTGGAATTAGTATGCGCAATGAACGGGGTTGGTACGATCGTTTTCGCGGCCGTGTAATGTTCCCTATTCATTCTATCTCAGGAAGGGTGCTGGGATTCGGAGGGCGGATATTACAAAGTAATGCGAAAGCAGCGAAATACCTCAATTCGCCAGAGAACCCAATCTATCACAAAAGTAAAGTGCTCTATGGCTTGTTTCAAGCGAAGCAAGAGATTGTTAAGCGCGATGAGGCACTTCTAGTTGAGGGCTATACGGATGTATTGAGTTTTTATCAAAACGGCGTACGCAATGTGGTAAGTTCTTCAGGTACAGCGCTTACTGAAGGTCAGATAGCAATGCTTAAGCGCTACACCCCAAACATTACCTTACTTTACGATGGTGATGCAGCGGGTATTCGCGCGAGCTTCCGTGGATTAGATATGATGCTCGAGCAAGGAGTGAACGTGCGGGTTGTTCCTTTTCCTGAGGGAGAAGATCCGGATAGTTTTGCGCAAGCACACAGCACGGAGGAATTAGAAGCATATATCGGTTCAAACCGCCGCGATTTCATCAGTTTCAAAACGGGAGTGTTACTTGAAGAGGCGGCCGGAGATCCGCTAAAGAGAGCGCAGATGGTGCGTGAAATTGTAGCCAGTATTGCTAAGGTACCGGATCGAATTGGTCAGGAGGTCTTTGTGAAGGAGGCTGCGCGCCTTTTAGAAATAGATGCCACGGCCCTTTTTGAGGAATTGGACCGATTGTTAAACGATCAGTCCCGTCAAGCTCGAAGAAAGCAGCAGCAAGAACCGCAGATGGAGGCGGTTACGGGCGGAGTACCGGAAGAAGCAAAGATTCTGGGCTATGAGCAAGAGAAAATATTGATCCAATTGGCTATCAGTAAGGGAAAAGAAATCATGCTAGAGGAGGATCTAGATCCTGAAGAGGTGATTCCTGTAACCGTGGCGAACTGGATTATGCGCGAGTTGAGCAACGACGGTATAACGTTCCAGGTTCCTGTTTTTGCGAAGGCCTATACATTGCTTTGTGCGGAATTGGAAGGCGGTGAAGTCCCCGAGACTTCATGGTGGGTTCGTCAACCGGATCCGGAAATAGTGGAATTGGTGACCGAAGCATTGACAGAGAAATATGTGTTGGCAAAATGGGAAGCCCGCGAGATATATCTACCGAAAGAAAAGAATATCATCTTCTCTTTGGTGCGTGATACCGTATTTCGATTTAAATACCAACACGTGCAACGGCAGCTTGAGCTATTGAAATCAAAGTTAGAGGGCGATGATATTCAGATTGATCGTTACATGAACGAATTCCATAAATGGAACCAATTGCGCCAGATGTTGGATGATGAACTTAATCGTGTGGTGTAAAGCCCCAGCTTTTCATAGCCGATTTCGCTTCTAGTAATCGATCTTCAAATACAACTTCATTTAGTATCGTATAAGAGGCATTCACTGCGTCGAGCATATCGACATAACGTTGGTGAAGTTCATTTCGTCTTGTGAGGTCTTCTCGAAGAGGATCTTCGTAAGCGTTATTTGTCGGGGCACATAATAGGTAATGTAGGTGTTCGGGGACGGCCGAGAATTCTTCAGCAGCAGGTTGGAATTTATCCGCGGCCCAAACCGCTAGCGTTATGCCGTCGGTATCAAACAGTACCGAATCCGCTTGCATATCAAAATAGCCATTGGTACGTTGCTGTTCGATCTGCCCTGTTGCAATCGTAGTAAATACAGCTTCATTTAGCCCAGTAACATCGAGTCCGTTTTCTCGCATGAATTCGCGCGCGTATTCCGGCACAGTTCTTATGTTCAGCCATTCGCTTAATGCTTCGCAAAGACGCGTTTTGTAGGTGCTTTCAGTACCAGTGAGAACGACATGTGGCATTAGTCAGGAATTTTATAGAGTAAAACTTTCTCTTCGTTCCTGTGTGCGCCGATGGGCTCACTTATGGCATATTGCCCAACAAATTCTTCGAAGGGAAGCGTGTCGTATTGTACCATGCCGACCTTTTCTAAAACTCTGCTGCTGGCGGTATTACTAGAGAGTGTACGACCAATGATTGGGGTTGCATCGAAGGTGCGTCCCAGTGACAAAGCGGCTTGTGCAGCGGTTGTAGCGATTCCTTTTCCCCAATGTTCACGGAAAAATCGGAAACCTAAATCTACGCCCCATGGATTCTTTTTAAGACCACACCAACCCAAAGGTGTACCGCTCACACGGTCTGTAACTATCCATCGGCCGTAGCCGTCGCGTTGGTAGTTCGGATAGGTTTGAATCAGTTCTAGGGCCTTTGCTTCGGAAGAAAATCCGCTATCACCGGTATACTTTACTACTTCCGGATCATTATTTAGGCGGAAAAGCCAATACGCATCGTTGGGGGTCCATTGGCGGAGTTGAAGGTTTTGGGTATTAAAGGGAATCATGGCTTTGCGATGTGTGGCCAGACAATAGTAGTGGCTGCCGTCAAAATAGCCCTGGACCATACATTGGATGGGCTGTTGATGCAACTCATTCGTTGCATAAATCCATGCCGTGCCTGACCAAAGCTCTCCCTCGATCTCTGGTAAGAGCGAAGTAATATGGAGGTGTTTTTTAAAATCCACATTTCCCGTTCCAAAGAGTTTGAATAAACTTTCTTTTAGGCCCCATAAAAGTTGCTGGGCGTGCGTGGTGCCGAGCGAAGTGTAGTATTTTTCTTCATCCGCTCGAATAAACTTTTGTGCGATTCGATCGATTTGCGGGCGCACCCCCTCGATATCTACTCCAACTTCAACAGTTGCTGAAAATGCTGCAATGGCCCCGCTTTTAGTATGACTTATACTGATGTGTCCGGCTTCATGTTTAGGTTGATTCCCATGATAATAGACTGCTGAGAGTGGGAGTGGGTTGAGCGCTGCTGCCAATGCGGATCTGCTTAGCAAGAATTCCTCTTTTCGATGCTCGGTTTGTCTTTGTTCCCATTTTATACGGTCTTCGGGACTGAACTGTTCTACATTCAAGTGCGCGGATCCTTCACTAGTGTGGCCGAATTGGACCTCCTCAGATAAATGTTTGAACGGAAAATTGGTAGACATCATTACTAAACCTTTGTGCACTCAGCACGTTATGTATCTTTGCGCCAAATAAATTAGTTCACATGAGCGAAACAACACAGTACGTACCGTACAAAGTTAAAGATATGTCATTGGCCGATTGGGGCCGCACAGAAATCAAAATTGCTGAAGCCGAAATGCCAGGACTTATGGCACTCCGCGAGGAGTTCGGTGC
>CATAQZ010000181.1 GCA_949487015.1 Flavobacteriales bacterium UBA4585 | reverse complement strand
AGTGCTACAGGTAAAGGAACCATTTGTAACATGGGCGCGGAGATTGGTGCAACCACTTCTACGTTCGGTTACGATGACAGTATGCGTCGCTACTTAGCAGCTACGGGTCGTCAAGATGTAGTAGATGCAGCAGATAAGGTTGCTGAACATTTGACCGGTGATGCTGAGGTTTACGCAAATCCGGAGCAGTACTTTGACCAAGTGATTGAAATTAACTTGGATGAGTTGACTCCACATTTAAATGGTCCATTCACACCTGATTTAGCTACACCGGTAGCAGAAATGAAGGAAAAAGCGGCAGCCAACGACTGGCCGACAGATATTGAATGGGCTTTGATTGGTTCATGTACGAATTCATCCTATGAGGATTTGACTCGTGCGGCATCCATCGTTGCTGACGCCGTCGGTAAGGGAATCAAACCAAAGGCAATCTTAGGAATTAACCCGGGCTCGGAACAGGTGCGTTACACTGCTGAGCGTGACGGTTTGATGGATACGTTCAATAAACTAGAGGGAACGAGAATCTTTACAAACGCTTGTGGACCATGTATCGGACAATGGGCGCGTGAAGGCGCAGAGAAGCAAGAGAAAAACTCTATCGTTCACTCGTTCAATAGAAACTTCGCCAAACGTGCTGATGGGAACCCAAACACCCATGCGTTTGTGACATCGCCTGAGATGGTTGCAGCGATTGCAATTTCAGGAAAGTTAGATTTCAATCCAGTGACCGACACGCTCGTTAATGAAAACGGTGATGCTGTTACATTGGCGGAGCCTACAGGCCAAGAGTTACCTAGTAAAGGCTTCGCAGTAGAAGATAATGGATATCAAGCACCGGCAGAAGACGGTTCAGGTGTTGATGTTGTGGTGAGTCCAGAATCTCAACGTTTACAGTTACTCGCACCGTTCGCGCCTTGGGACGGTCAGAACATTAATGGAGCGAAATTGCTCATCAAAGCCTTAGGCAAGTGTACAACGGATCATATTTCTATGGCAGGTCCATGGTTGCGCTACCGCGGACATTTAGATAACATTTCTAACAACTGTTTGATTGGTGCAGTGAATGCCTACACGGAGGCTACTAATGCGGTTACGAATCAACTCGACGGTTCAGTCGATGAGGTTCCTAACGTAGCTCGTGCGTACAAAGCAGCGGGTGTACCGTCTATTGTGGTAGGTGATCACAACTACGGAGAGGGTTCTTCTCGTGAGCACGCAGCAATGGAGCCACGTCACCTTGGTGTTCGCGCGGTGATTGTGAAATCTTTTGCACGTATCCATGAAACGAACTTGAAGAAGCAAGGGATGTTGGGTCTAACATTTGCGAATGAAGCAGATTACGATCGTATTCTTTCTGACGATACGTTCAACTTTACTGATCTCGCTGAATTTGCACCAGGTAAGCAGCTTACGCTAGAAGTTGTGCATGCTGATGGCAGCAAAGACATGGTTCTTTTAAACCACACGTACAATGCTCAGCAGATTGATTGGTTCAAAGCAGGATCTGCATTGAATTTGATTAAGACGCAGAACAATGCATAAAGCGTAGCGCTTTTACTAGCGTTCAACAAAAAGCCCGGCGCATTGAAATGCGCCGGGCTTTTTTATGTGATCTACCGCGGGGCGGTATTATTTCATGAGGTACCCTACTTTTAAACCAAAGTTCCAAACGTATGGTGCCAAATCAGTACCTATTCCGCCACTGAAACCATAATTAGAGTAATTGTAATTGACTTGTTTAGTAGTAAAGCCGTAGCCAAATCCTGCAGAATATTCTACCATCAACTGTTCAGACAACACCAGCTGGTTACCGAATTCGAGCATCGCGGCTCCTGCGAATGCCGTTTCACGGGTAGTGGGATACATAAACGTAACTGGATCAGGTGGATGATCGTAATCAATGCGGTCGTAATTAAAAGTCGTGATCATTAGATTAGGTTTGATGTACGAACCTCTCATAATATGTCCATAGCGCATGCGTTGCATGTAGAAATTAGGACTTCTTTTAAATTTAAAGCCGCCATAGAGTCCTGCACCCATGGCACGTTCTGGATCATTCCAACCGTTTTGGTTTTCATAACCCGCACCCACAAATAAGGCGCCTGCTTCCCAAGAGCTTGATGGATTTATGGCCTCCTCGTATACAACGAACATGTAGTTTTGACTGACAGCGCCAATATCTATTTTAATTCCATGTCGGCGTTGGTTTGCGTAGATACGCTCGTCGTCCATCATGGTTTTACTCAAATCCATCACGCGACCACTTTCAAAAATGATTTTACTCAAGTAATCCTTTTCGATGCTGAAGGTTGCAGAATTTACTGGCGACCCGTATTCACGGTACTTAATGAAATCTGGATTCACCTCAATGATAGTTACCTCATCGATCGTTTTATCCTTATAAATAATCATATCCTGTGCTGCAACTTCTAAAAAAGCAACAGAGCAGGCGAGGATAAGAAGCAGTTTTTTCATGGCTATATTAATTTGGTCCAATTACTTCAAATATAATGCCGTTTCGCGTTGTAAATTGGTCCAACGATGAAATTCACAAAAACACAACGTGGCTGGGCCATGTACGATTGGGCAAATTCAGTCTATTCTCTGGTCATTAGCACCGTTTTATTTCCGCTATACTATGAGGCGGTCACTAAGAATGAGACAAATGAAGTGTTGTTTTTAGGACGCTATTGGGAAAATACAGTCGTCTACAGTTATGTCATTGCGGCTTCGTATTTAACGATTTCCATTTTATCACCCTATCTCGCTGCTATGGCAGATCGCACTGGACGTCGTAAGGTGTTTATGCGAACCTTTATGATTATTGGGGCTTTGAGCACCTCTTGTATGGGGCTGTTCACTGCGGCGAATCCCTGGTTAGGGCTTTACCTTGCCTTTATAGCGAGCGTTGGATTTACGGGTTCTATCGTTTTTTACAACAGCTTTTTACCGGTTATTGCCCCTGCTGAAATGCAAGATCGATTATCTGCACGAGGCTTTTCCTTGGGCTATTTTGGGAGTGCCTTGTTGCTTATTTTATGCTTGATCCTTGTTCAAATGCCGCAAACTTTCGGTTTTGCCGATGAAGGCGTTGCTTCTAGATTTTCATTCCTGGTTACCGGAATCTGGTGGCTGGGGTTTGGGCTACCCGCGATCAATAGATTACCAAAAGATGAAGTGAAAGATTATTTTGAAGGCAAACTGTTCTGGAAAAGTTGGCGGGAGCTATTGCTCGTGTTTAAAGAGTTTCGTGGAATTAAGTCGCTGCGTATTTTTCTTGGAGGTTTTTTCTGGTACAGCGTAGGTATGCAAACCATTATCCTGCTCGCAGCAGTTTTTGGATCAAAGGTTTTAGACCTAGCATCTTCACAGCTTATTGTGACCATTTTAATCATTCAATTCGTCGCTATAGCTGGTTCCGCAGTTTTTGCGCGCTTGAGTGAACGAACGACGAATGTGTTCGCAATCAAAGTAGGGGTTGCGATCTGGATGTTGCTGTGTTTCGCCGCCTATTTTGTCCAGACCGCGGGCCAATTCTATGTGGTCGGCGGCGTACTGGGGTTCGTTATGGGCGCTGTACAAAGTCTTTCACGTTCTACCTACAGCAAGATGTTGCCTGAAACGGAAGACCACACGACGTATTTTAGTTTCTACGACGTCATGGAAAAATTGGCCACCACTTTTGGAATGTTCAGTATAGGTATTTTAGAGGCATTGACGGGCGATCTTAGAAATTCCGCACTCGCACTTACCGTATTCTTCGCAATAGGTCTAGTTCAGATTTTCAGGCTTCGAGGGCTGGAGAAGAAAAGCGCCGCTCACACGAATTAGCGTTTCCCCAAAGAATTCGTCAACTTCCTTACCCTGGTACACGCCTTTTACGGTTATGTAGCCTTCGGTGGGCCACAAACTGCTATCAGAAGTGTCCTTCGTTACGATAATTCCATTAGGAAAGGTGATGCTTTTGCGCTCCGCACTTTGAATGGTATCTGACAGTTGAACAACGGTGCCGGTTTCCCATTCGTAGTCCATTAATATGCCTGCAAACCCATCTGCACTGCCTTCGAAAACAGACTGCTGTTCCATTGCTTTTTCGGGTGTTCTAAAATATTGATAAAGACCAATAGACACCCCTCCGGCAACAAAGAGAGACAGGGTTATGAGCACTTTTTTCATGATGTAGGTTTAGCTGCGTACCTGACCGATATAATTGCTCGGGGTAATCTGCTTGAGCTCGGCTTTGACGGTATCGTTTATCGCTAAGGTATCAATAAACTCAGCGATGCTCGATGCAGTTATAGCGCTATTTGTGCGGGTTAAAGCCTTGAGCGCTTCATAAGGCTTCGGATAGCCTTCTCTGCGTAGGATGTTTTGGATGGCTTCAGCGACTACGGCCCAATTCGCCTGTAGATCCGCAGCGATTTTACCCTCATTCACCAAAAGTTTGCCCAATCCCTTATTCATTGAGGCTATGGCGATCAGAAGGTGACCAAATGGAACACCTACATTACGCAATACTGTAGAGTCAGTAAGATCACGCTGCAAGCGCGATATTGGTAGCTTTCCAGCGAGGTGCTCGAACAGTGCATTAGCGAGCCCTAGATTCCCTTCTGCATTTTCAAAATCAATCGGATTTACTTTGTGCGGCATAGCGGACGAACCTACCTCACCGGCTTTGATTTTTTGTTTGAAGTAATCCATACTCACGTAGGTCCAAACGTCACGGCAAAGGTCAATGAAGATATTGTCAATGCGTTTCAGGGCATCGAATTGAGCAGCAATATTATCGTAGTGTTCAATCTGGGTAGTAGGGTAGCTGCGTTGCAATCCTAGATGGTTGCTTACAAAAGCATCTCCCCATTTGTGCCAATCGCGTCCTGGATAGGCGACAGTGTGTGCATTAAAATTACCCGTGGCGCCTCCAAACTTTGCACTATGCGGTACCGCTTTAAGCTGAGCGAGTTGCCCATGAAGACGCGCGGTGAATACCTTAAACTCTTTCCCCAAAGTAGTTGGAGATGCAGGCTGACCGTGTGTACGCGCTAGAAGTGGAATAGCTTCCCAAGCCTTTGCACTCGCCTCAATAGCTTCAATAAGCGCTTCTATTGAAGGGCATATAACCTCTTCAAGGGCTTCTTTTACGGATAATGGAACGGATGTGTTATTGATGTCCTGCGAAGTAAGTCCAAAGTGGATAAACTCCTGAAATTGGCTTAGACCTAAGGATTCAAAAGCTTCTTTGATAAAATATTCAACCGCTTTTACATCGTGGTTCGTGACCTTTTCAATGTCTTTTATTTTCTGTGCATCCTCCGTGCTAAAGTTCTTGTAGATGGCACGCAAGGCATCAAAATGCTTGTGGTCTACTCCTGTTAACTGAGGTAAGTCACTTTCGCACAATGCGATAAAGTATTCGATTTCAACTCGAACTCTGTATTTTATTAGTGCGAATTCCGAAAAGTATTGACTAAGGGCTTCGGTTTTCGAAGCATAACGACCGTCAACGGGAGTGATGGCATGTAGAGCTGTAGACATTGCAAGGCTATTAAAACACAAAATTAACGGAGTTGACCGCGTTTTCCTAATTCTATGACCTCAAGGTTTGCGACTTTTCCTTTTTCCTCACCTTCTTGGACCAATTCGAACCTTAGCATGGTACGCATTTTATGAAAGCCGTGGATGCCAGCCGCACCAGGGTTCATATGTAAGCAATCGATATTCTTGTCATGAACTACCTTCAGAATATGGCTGTGTCCACATACAAATACATCCGGTTTTTCTTTCTTTAGCCCTTCGCGAGTTTTATTGTTGTAGCGCGGGGGATAGCCACCGATGTGCGTGATCCATATTTTTACACCGTTTAAAACGAACTTTTGGTGGAGTGGATAGCGGCTTCGCATGGTGTGGTCATCGATATTACCGTAAACGGCAATTAAGGGTTTGCCCAATGCTTCAAGAGCATCCATTCCTTCATGACTACCGATGTCTCCCGCGTGCCAAATCATATCCACACCGGCTGCAAAATCAAGAATTCTGTCATCCATGTGACTGTGCGTATCAGAGAGTAGTAGGATTTTTGTCCTTTTGATTGTCACAAGTGTACCTTTGTTTGAATATTAGTCAAATGTAATGCGTACACTCTTGAGATTGGCCTATGATGGCGCTCCCTTTTGTGGTTGGGAGATCCAGCCGAAGCACCGGACGGTTCAGGGCGATCTCGACGACGCCCTCAGTACCCTCTTGCGCCAGCCCATTCAGACCATGGGCGCAGGTAGGACGGATACAGGGGTGCATGCAAAAGAAATGTTCGTCCATTTTGATTGCATACCAGAACTAGGAAAGGGAATTCAGGATTTGGACCAATTGGTTCACCGTCTCAATAGGTTTCTCGATCCGGCCATTCGCATTTACGAGGCACGCGAAGTTCAACGAAACTGGCATGCGCGTTTTGATGCGACTGCACGTAGTTATGAATATATTCTTTGCGCGTCAGGATCGCCTTTTTGGCGCAATAACGCATGGATGGTAGAGCGTTTGCCTGATCTTGCTAAAATGAATGAAGCCGCAAAATTGCTGCTTACGGAAACGGATTTCGCAAGTTTTTGCAAAGTTGGGTCCGACAACAAAACCACTATATGTAACGTCACGCGCGCAGAGTGGGTAATCGAAGGAGAGTTAGTAACATTCCACATTACCGCAGACCGATTCCTCCGTAACATGGTTCGCGCTATTGTGGGATCTCTTTACGAGGTGGGTAACGGCAAATGGTCGGTTGCTGAATTTAACGCCCGATT
>CATAQZ010000180.1 GCA_949487015.1 Flavobacteriales bacterium UBA4585 | reverse complement strand
ATTTACACTACTGACATTCCTTCTTTTGAATGGAACGGGAGAACCCAAGCCGGTAATCGAGCTGCACCGGGCGTTTATTTTTACGCCATCCAGACCACGTTTAGATGTGGCACCTTAAATAAGGCAGGTGCTTTACACATCATCGACTAATGATGGAACTATTTCACATCATGAGATATTCAAAAAGGTCCGTTCTTTTTAGAAGGTTTGGAGTCTTTATTATGTTATTGTCTTTTTCCACTCTGCTGAAAGCACAGAGTGACACGTATTTTGCATTACCCCCACTTTATGAATGGCAGGGCGGACAACACACCATTGATTTACAGTTTAGCGCCTCTTCTTCCACTTCAAACGTATGGATTTACAATAGTGACACTAGTTTCTCCCAAAATCTAGTAGTAACACCAGGTGCATTAGTAACTACGTCGTTAACAAATGTGATTGGTGGTTTATCGAGCACGTATGGCGCGAGGGAATTAACGTGGTCTAACTCGAAAAGATATAAAGACGCTTTGTTTATTGAAGCTTCTCAGCCAGTAACGGTCACTGAACGCGTCAAGCATCAGTTTAATCAGGATATTATAACGGGCAAGGGTACGAATGGAATTGGGACAGATTTTTATGTAGCCTCTCAAACCTTAATCCTTAGCACAGTGACCGGCAGCTATACTGGTTATTACGGGAAACACTATGTGAGTATTGTAGCATTAGAAGACAGTACGGAAGTATTAATTAAGGCTCGACCCGGTAATGTCTTTGATAATGGAAATGATTCCGTTGTCTTTATCCTGGACCAAGGACAGAGTTGGGTAAGTACAATGGCAGATGATGATGAATTGCTGGGTACCCGAGTTACTGCTTCCAAACCTATTGCAGTAACCGCAGGCGGAAATCACCTGAAAAACTCTAGCGGAAACCCTGGAGATGGAGGAATTGATCAAGTCACCCCGGTTGAACATCTAGGTCTAAAGCACGTAGTTCTGCGAGGCCGAAGTACCTATCCTCAAGATTATTTTATGTACATCGCTACAGAAGATAATACGAATATCACCGTTGATGGTGTCTCCGTGCTTACGAATGGCTCAAAAGGCACCTCTGGTACATATAGCTTACCGGGCAATGCAAACCCAGGTAAACCCTATGTTGTCGAAAGTAACCTACCCATTTACGTTTTTCAAGTCACTACTGGCGTTGCAAATGGGAGCCCTGAACAGGGTATGGCACAGCTACCGCACATTGATTGCACAGGTAGTACGTTCATACGTTACAGTCGCGCTTCCGGGTTAACGACTTCTGCGTTAGTCACCATACCTTCAAATGCTGTCGCTAACCTAAATTATAATGGGACTCCTGTAACATCAAACACGAGCATTACCGTCCAACAAAGTACATATGACCCCAGTTGGAGCGGAGTGTATATTGGGTCTAATGTTCTCTCGAATAACTTCACACTAGATTGCATTACCCCGTTTCATCTTGGTATTCTAGCTGGGCAAGGATCAAGTACGGGACTTTACGGATACATTAGCGGATTTGATGATGATTTCAAATTATTAGATCCATTTACCGCTCTACCTGTAAATGACGTTCCACTTGGAAATTTATGCGCAACTCCGATACCGCTTTACTTTAGATATTTAAGTTGTGTGGATAGCATTAATGTAATATCTGCGGCCTTGATACAAGGCCCAGGAACAGTCGTTGATTCGAATGCTAACGATACTATACTGCACGTCATTATGGACCCAGTCTACAGCGGAACAGCACGAGTCAAAGTAATCGTGGAAGACGGTAGAGGATATTCAGACTCCATTTTCTATGATTTTGAATATTACGGAACCTCGTATGAACCTATTTTATTAGATACAGGTATAGTTTGTAATACACAACCCATCGTTTTAGCCGCAGAAAATAATGGCTCCGCAACCGGCGTTCGTTTCCTTTGGTCAAATGGAGATACAACGAGCACAACTACCGCTTATAACCCAGGTTGGATGTGGGTAACGGTCGATTTAGGCGATTGCCAATTTACCGATAGTATTTACCTCGAAAGTGGCTCCCTTTTTGAGGCACCGTATACCGACACTGCATATTGTGACTCTTTATTCGTTGACTTTAATAATCCACTGGTTTCACAAATCTACTGGACAACATTAGATACAACTACGTCCGAATTATGGCTTGATTCAACAGGGATTTACCCGTATGTAGCTACGGACATCAACGGCTGTGAGTCTCAAGACACTTTATACTTTAGACTTATACCCGAACCTTATATAGACGAAGGATTTGGCTGCCCTAACTATACTTTAACCGCTACAGGATACACTGCATTTATTGCGATGGAATTAGGAGACATTACCTATTCCACCCCTCAAATTGACACTCTATTCCCATTTGCAGGATCACATAACCTTACATTGATTGCTTTAGACAGCTGTAATAATCTTGACACCATCACACGTGTGCTTGAAGTGGATTGTTTAGATAATATGCTCATGTATGTGCCTACAGCTTTTTCTCCTAATGGGGATGGCGTAAATGATACGTATTGTATTTCGAGCTCTTTGCCTACGCGCACTACTTATACTATTTTTGATCGATGGGGTAATGAATTATTCTCAGGTCGAGCCGACGAATGCTGGGATCCTATTGCGTTAGGACAAGAGGTGTTTACCAGTACGCTTTCCATGCGAACTTTTACAAGACTCCCTTCAAACGAGCTTCATATCGACGAATTTACCATTCATGTCCTTCCTTAATGTTCCGCCTTTGAGGGATACCGTATTGTTTAAAAGGAATGATACGTTGCTCTTCAAACAGTGTTAACAAAGACCGACTTAACCTGAGGATAACATTTCGCTATTTAGTGTATTTTTGAACTGTTCTGAAACTAACACATGGCACACCTAGATACCGCTATAGTTATTGCTTGGCCTCAATGTACCGCCCGTGCAGATGAGAGCTTAGCTATCTTCCTAAAGAAAGCTGGCGTTCTTAAGAATCTTAACATGCGCGTAGGTCATGCTGCCATTTGTCTTATTAATCCACAATCAAATGAGGTCCTGTATTACGACTTTGGTCGTTACATCACTCCACGAGGATTCGGAAGAGCAAGAAATAAATATACTGATCCGGATTTAGCTATAAACACCAAAGCCGTATTCGATGACAATGGTGACTTGCAAAATGTTGAAGCGATTGCTGCGGAATTGGACAGTATATCGAAATTCACCCACGGTTACGGTCCCCTTGTATTCTCAGTAAGTAAGACTATCAACTTTATAAAAGCGAAGTCATACGCAGATGACATGATTCAACAAGGGCATTTCCCTTATAACGGTTTATACAAATCAGCGAGTAATTGCGCACGGTACGTTACTGAAACCATGAAAGCGGCTAATGAAGATGGAACTGTAGGAACAAAATTAAAATATCCTCTTACCGTACGTCCTACTCCATTATTTAATGTTGTGGCGGCGAAATCGGAAGATACCATTTACAGTTTTGAAGGCGGTACGCTTCAGTATTTAGACAAATCACGTCGTCACAGTATTTCTGATTTAAGCGCTGGGTTACTGGAAAGTGCCTTGACGAAGTACACAAATACACGCCCTGATGATGAAGTCCATGGCGATATAGAGGAACCGAATCGACCCGTTCATATTCCCGCACATGCACAGTGGTTAGGTGGCTTGGGTGAAGGCGCATGGTTCGTTGTAGATGCGGTTGATGCGCACAGCTTTAAAGGCAGTAAATTTGCTAAAGACGGTGCACTCGAGCACGAAGCTATTTACATCAATGAACACATCACACTACCTAAAAACCCCGAGGTAACCTATACCTCCCACTACGGTTTCTTCTCGATCACTATAGATTCAGTGGTGCACAGGTTCTACCGTCAGAAATAACAGCTCTGAATACACAAAAAAAGCCGCGCAATTCATGCGCGGCTTTTTAATTTCTGCTTGTTGATTTTAAAAATCAACTTTATAGTAGAACACAGGGAATAAGCCGAGCTGGTAATTTTCCTGAACCCTGTCGCCTTCATCTCTTTCAGGGATGTAAGTTAATGTCAGTATGTTTTTATTGTTTGTGATGTTTGAAATATCCAAAGCAAACTCATGCGAAAGTTTAGAATAATTCCATTTATACCCCACTTTCAAATCTAACCTGAAATACGCATTATACTGTTCCGTATTGAAAGTAGCATCGTTCACGTACTCTATTTCAGACATTTCAGTAGACTTCTCTTCATCAACCGTACCAAACCATCTACCTCCAATGGTGCTAACCTTCGTGCCTAAATTTAGAATGCCGTAATCCCCAACAGATATGTTACGCGCCAAAACTAAATTCATCGCATAACGTCCATTAAACAGCGTATTTACCCATACGTCGTCAGCACTTCCTGGCAGTGCATCTAGGTTCTGCGAACCTTTGTATTTAGCATCAAAAATAGAACCCGTTAATAATCCGTAGAATCCGTTTCTATAGTAATGCTCCATAGTAAATTCAAGACCATAATTTCTTCCTAAACCTCTGTTTTCCAATGGCTCTGCCCATAATCTACCAAAACCTGAACCGCCATTGACCAAAGAGAAATAACTGGCTTGTTGTTCGACAGGTATGTTCCACAGATATTGATAGTAAGCCTCCAATTTTAAACGAATAGGATAG
Organism: Flavobacteriales bacterium UBA4585; assembly: GCA_949487015.1. GTDB lineage: Bacteria > Bacteroidota > Bacteroidia > Flavobacteriales > Schleiferiaceae > UBA10364. The sequence goes on along the minus strand of CATAQZ010000180.1, from coordinate 1,780 downwards.
TCAAAATTATGCTCCCAACCTGCAACGGCATGTGCACTTTTTGTTAGGCCCATTTCCTTATTGTATGTGGTTCCCAAAACGGTAGAATCATCCAATGCCTGAGAACCTTCGTAGTAATAGAGGTAGCTGCTTTGCATTTGAGTATGGTATCCAGCGCCGGTAAAAAACTTATTGTTCTTATCCATGTCGTAATTAAAGCCTAAGCGTGGCTCAAATAAACTAGTGCTGTTGCTATTGATTGTGCTGTGGAAGGCTGTGGCTCCAGCGGTCATAGTTAAAGCGTCAGTCAAGCGATGTTTGTAGGACAGGAAAGGCTGAATATTTGCATAAGAATCGTCACTGTTCCATGGCATTTCCCAATCATATACGGTGTTATCCGTTCCGTTTACGATGCGAGTTGAGTCGTGGTAGCTACCCATGATGTAGTCCACATTGACACCAACTTTTAAAGAGCGACGTGCATCAAACTTTTTTGTGTAGTTGTAATAGGAGTGAATTTTATCTTCGATGTAACGGTAATCTAATATTTTCTCTACACGGTCTACACTGTAGGTTAAATTATTTGCATCTGTGGAGTCTATGCTACGCCAAACTTTGTTGTTTATAGCGTGAATATTTGCGCGCGACGCAGCTACTCCCATTTTAGCGTAACTCATTTTACTGAGACGTTTACTGTAAGTCGCTCCTACAGTCGCCATGTGTGTATCGAAATATTGATCACGATCTACAGAACCATAACTTTCAAATTCTTCAGTGAAAGGATCACCATCGGTACCTGAAACGTCAATGGTTAAATCAGAAGTACCGCCGATACCCCAAAAACTCAGTTTAGAACCGTCTTTTTGTGGGAAAGAGAAACGAAAGGCTCCATCTGCATATAAAGGCACAGCTGTAGTCCCTAGAGGAATGCCTAAGGCATCTGCCATTCCCAAAGTACTGTAACGGCCTAATAAGAGGTATGAAGGTGCATTGGGCTTGTCTTCACCTATTCGACCTTCAGCCATTAGCTCAACACCCAATAAACCGAACTGAAACGACCCTTCGAACGGAGTAGCATTATTACCATCACGCATCTCAAGATCAAAAACGCCGGAAATGGCATTTCCATATTCGCCTGGCCACGCCCCAGTGTAAAAATCACCACTCTGGATGTACTTATTATTTAAGATTGTCACCGGACCACCTCCAGTCCCTGGAATAGCGAAGTGATTGGGATTGGGAATATTTATTCCCTCAAATCTGTAAAGAATACCCGCAGGTGTGTTACCGCGAACGACAATGTCATTTCGAGAGTCATCAGAGCCTTGTACACCGGCAAAATTCGTAGCCATTCTTGCGGGCTCTCCTCTTGAGCCTGCATACAAATTAGTCTCTTCGACTGAAAATTTGCGTGCAGACACCAATGCCATTTCGTTTTTAACATCACCTCTAGGGGCTGCTACAACCTCTACTTCGTCTAATTTAACCGTGCTTTCTGTAATCTCTACTCGAATGACCGCTTGCTTTGCAGAATTGAGTTCTACGACGGTGCTTTTCGGTTCGTAACCAAACAATTGGACCGCTAAAACTTTACGCCCGATCTCTACTTCAAAAGAAAATTGACCATACTCATCGGTGAAGGCCTGACTTGCATCACAAACGACCATGGCATCTACCAATGGAAATTTAGATTCAGAATCTACCACGGTACCACGTATGGTCTGGGTTAAGGTTTGTGCCGATAGCATAGCACTAAACAACAGAAGGAAACTTAGTATAATTCGTCTCATTATGAATGATT
>CATAQZ010000179.1 GCA_949487015.1 Flavobacteriales bacterium UBA4585 | reverse complement strand
TGGGGTATAGGGGCAAAAAAAAATCCCCGCCGGAGGCGGGGATTTAAAGTGGTATTCGATTCAGAATTTATTCTGCGTACAAAGCTTCGATCTGCTCTTCGTACTTCGCAAGAATAGGCTTACGCTTAACTTTAAACGTGGGGGTCAAACAACCGTTGTCAACGGTAAATTCGTTCGTGTCGATGATGATCTTTTTAACCTGCTCCCACTTTCCGAACCCTGCATTCGCACGCTCTACATCTTGCCAAACACGGTCACGTACTTGTTGATTTTTGGCCATCTCTTCGATGGTTGTGTACGTGATATCGTGGCGAGAGCACCATTCTTTGACGCCTGGCTCATTTAAGATACAGATTGCAGACGGGAATTTGCGCCCTGATCCTATGACCATACTCTGCTCAATCAAATGCGATGCCTTTAGCTCATTCTCTATTAACTGGGGAGCTACATATTTGCCACCCGAAGTCTTAAACATCTCCTTCTTGCGGTCCGTAATACGGATAAAGCCATCTTCTATTACGCCTATATCACCAGTGTGGAACCAGTCGCCGGTCATCACCTCTGCTGTTAGTTCAGGCTGTTTGTAATAGCCCATCATGACGTTGGGGCCTTTTGCAAGGATCTCGCCATCTTCTGCGATTTTAGCTTCAACACCATCAATCACTTTACCGACTGCGCCAATGCGAAGCATTCCAGGTTCAGTTGTAGTATTAACGGAAATCACCGGAGACGTTTCCGTAAGCCCGTATCCTTCGAGAATAGGTACGCCGATTCCGTTGAAGAATCGTGCCAGGCGCGGTTGCAATGCCGCAGATCCGGAAGCAACAACTTTAATCTGCGTCATCCCTAAAGCAGCACGAACTTTGCTGAATACCAGTTTATCCGCAATGCCTAATTTCCAATGATAGAAACCTCCATTTGCATGTTCTGGTTCCCATTGTAGAGCAAGGCTAACAGCCCACTCAAAGATTTTAGTTTTCAGACCACCTGCACTGGTGCCATTCGCAACAATGCCGTCAAAGAACTTCTCTAAGAGACGAGGAACAGCAGTGAAAATAGTAGGCTGGCAGTAATTTAAATCGGCTTTGATGGTTTCAATAGACTCAGCAAAATAGATGCTGGCACCATTATACATATATAAGTATTGAATGAAACGCTCAAAGCTGTGGCAGACCGGTAGGAAGCTTAATGTTTTTGATTCGCCTTTAATAAGGCCTGGAATACGCGGTGTAGCGGCAATGACGTTGCTGACTACATTTTTGTGGCTCAACATAACGCCTTTTGGTAATCCAGTGGTTCCGGAAGTATAAATAATTGTGGCAAGATCTTCCGGTTTTACTGCATCACGGGCTTTTTCAACTTCTGCTTGACGGGTTTCATCAGCACCTAAAGCCAGAACTTCCGACCAGTTATTCTTACCCTCGTAATGCTCAAAGGTATAGACCTTCTTCATGTGCTTGCATTTACCGAGAACTGCGGATACTTTATCGTAAAGCTCATCGTTGGAGACAAAACAGTAAATACTCTCGCTGTGATTGAAGATGTATTCGTAATCTGCTTCTGTCATGGTAGGATAGATCGGTACGTCTACAGCGCCAATTTGTAAAAGCGCGTGGTCCATAATGTTCCATTCGCAGCGGTTGTTGTGCGAGATCAGTGCAACCTTATCGCCATGTTTAACACCTAGCTCGAGCAACGCACGACTTGCTTGGTCTACGGCTTCGATGAATTCTTTTGTGCTATAGGCTTTCCATTCTCCACCTACCTTCGAGGTCATCATCAGTTTCATTGGAATGTGTTCCAATTGGTAATGGGGAATATCAAATAATCTAGTGGGTTGTTTCATGGTTTTATTCTCTTGAAAAATGTGTGTTTTTGCGAAGGTTCAATATAGCAAAAATGTACTATCGACCTTTATTTGAATTGCGATCATAAAGTACCTCACCTCCAACTATGGTTTTGACTACACGGGTGCTTTCACGCAGATCAGGTGAGTAGTTCCAAAGATCTGTAGTTAAGACAGTGAAATTTGCTAGTTGACCTATGGCAATACTACCGTATCTATCTTCACCAAAAGCACTGTAGGCGGCGCCAGAGGTCATTGCGTAAATGGCCATTCCTGGGCTAACGGTTTGATCGGGTAAAAAGCCGCCCTCAGGCCAATGATTCTTGTCCTGACGTGTAGTTGCGGCGAAAAAAGTGGCCAATGGGTCGATGTGTTCGATAGGAAAATCGGTACCAAAGGCGACCCTTTCATTCGAAGCATTGAAAATTCTACGGTAGCTGTATGCGTGATGAATACGGTGTGGCCCCAGGCGATCTTCGGCCCAATACATGTCGCTTGTCGCGTGCGTTGGCTGCACGGAAGCTATGATGTTCGGATGCGAATAATAAGCACTGTCTTCTGGTGTCATGATTTGCGCATGTTCCACCCTGAATCTTAGGTCTGCAATTGTGTCCAATTGGCTGAAACTCTCCAATAAAACGTGGTGAGCGCTATCGCCAATAGCATGTACACAAAGTTGCCATCCGTTCTCAACGCATCGCTCGCGCAGTGCATCGAGTTGCTTTGGACTCAGAAGTGGTAGACCGTAATGATCCGGTAGGTCATGGTAAGGGTCACGCAGTAAAGCGCCTCTTGAGCCTAAGGCACCATCGAGATAGGCTTTGACACTTTTTACTCTTAGGAGCGGTTTTTCAATCGGGCCGTTTGATTCGAAATATGCCAAATCTTCTTCATTGTTGCTGATCATTGCATTGACAAAAAGATGGAATTGCCCCTCTTCTTGCAATGAGTCTAATAAAAGAATTTGACTAGTAGTGAGTCCTGCATCAGTCATTGCAGTGAGTCCATATTTTACTAGACTATCTTGTGCTTGAAGTAAGGCTGCACGCCAATACCTATTGGTTAGCTTTGGTAAAGTGACTAAAGACTCTGCGTTATCCACAAGCACGCCGTCAAGAATTTGTCCGCCTTCAATGGCTGTGCTGGACGAAATGGAAAAAGTGTCGAGCACTGCCTGATTGACCCAAGCTGCATGCCCGTCAATACGGGTGAGGTAGATGAGTTTATCTGAAAATTCAGCGAGGTCTTTAGCCGTTGG
>CATAQZ010000178.1 GCA_949487015.1 Flavobacteriales bacterium UBA4585 | reverse complement strand
TCTCAATAAGTCCAAATAATGCGAAATATTTTGTTCCTGTGGCTACTTCCAGTGATGACTTGGGGGCAGAATGCGAGTGTTCTAAAAGTTCAGCAAGGGGTTCGGTTCACCTCTTTTTCTATGACCACACAAAACGGTCTTTTCGGTCCCCATGCAGCTTTAACGGATTATTATGCGAATGCTGTAGGGCTGGATTATTTACTCCATGCTAAAAAGGGTAAATGGCGCTTTGATGCTGAGGTATATAGCAGTGCTTTAGTTTTTGGTAATCCTTGGGAATTGGATCCTTTGACCTCAAAAACATCCCGGTATGAGGGCGGTTTATTTGCGGTAAATGCCAAAGAGCGGCGCGTAGTGGTGGTGCCTTCCATAGCCGAATGGACCTACCTAGGTGATCGATTCAAAATGGGCTTCGGTAACTTCGCGTTGGAGGGAACCTTCCTTAATATGGAGCACGGTCGAATGATTCCATCCACCTTCACGGGTCTTCATTTGGATTGGAAGCAGGGCCAATGGAAGTATACATTCGCCGCAATCTCGCACGTGGGTGCGAGAAGTACTAGTGGATTTAAGACCGTTGCCAATTCCTTAGCACAATACAATCCGGGTTTAGATACCAGCGGTTCTAGGCACGATAAGAGCCAAGTGGAAACGCCGGGTATTTTATATTTCAGTGGTAAAAATACACATGTATTTAAGCAGTGGTACGGATCGATGACTGCAGAGTATTACGGGTTACCAGGCGTTTTTCATACGGTAGTGTGGGATGAGAAATTGGCCCACAATCAGCACCTGATACAGCTCCAGTACATTCGTCAAGAAAAATGGGGAAACGGCGGCAATGCTGATCCTTATCTGGCCTACTTTCAGCAGCAGCGTAGTCAATACTTTGGGTTGAAATATTCGAATAAAGTGGGTGATGTTGATTATTACTCCGCGATCTCCCACATTGATGGAAACGGAAAATTGTTGTTCCCAAGGGAATGGGGAAGGGAATACCTGGTCACCTTTCAAGGGCGAGAGCGTCAAGAAGGAATGGGAAGAACAACGGCCATAGTCTTTGGTGCCTCTGGTAAATGGCAGCAAGGCAAAGTCGGCCACAATGGAGGAGTCAGTACAGGAATTTATGTGCGTCCGGAACCGGGCAATTATAAATACAATAAATACGCCATGCCGAGCAATCAACAAACGAACGTTTGGTGGGGGCAACAGTGGAAAGGCGGAACGCACAAGCTTCTAGCAATGCTGGTTTATAAGGTGCCATTGGGCAGTCAAACTATAACAGCAGGGCAAACCATTAATAAAGTTGATATGGTAAATATCAATCTGATTTACCGCTACCAACCGCGACTGTTCCAGAAATAAAATCGCATCCAAGGTTTGAGGCCAACTTTTCAAGAGCGTACCTTTAAGCCAATGAATAATCCGTTCGAAAGTCTGAAAAATGTATTCTTCGTTTTTGCTGTGATTCTCATAGCAGGAACCGTGGGTTACCGTTGGCTCGAGGGTTTTGATTGGCTGCAATCCTTTTATATGGTGATTCAGACCGTGAGTACGGTGGGGTTTAATGAAGTTGGCCCACTGAGTACTGGAGGAATTTGGTTTACCATCGCATTGATTGTAGGAAGTTTTGGAACCTTCGCATATGGTGCAGGGCTTTTGGCTCAATTGGCCATAGACGGAAAGGTGCAACTGTATTTACGAACGAAAAGATTAGAGCGTAAGGTGGAAAAGCTAAAAAATCATACGATTGTCTGCGGACTTGGACGAAATGGACGCCAGGTAGTGAGTAAACTCAAGGCCTACGGTGTGCAGGTGGTCGTGTTGGAATTGGATGAAGAGCGCGCAAACAGGTACCGTGAGGAGCTGGATGGAGTAGTGGTCTTGATAGGTGATGCAACAAATGATGAAATTTTAGAAAAGGCAAATATTTCAAATGCGAGCAGCCTTGTTGCAGCTTTAGCATCGGATACCGATAATCTTTTTGTAGTGATCTCGGCACGTCAGTTGAATCCAAAATTGGTTATCGGAGCACGTGCAAATACAGAAAGTACAGAGAAAAAACTCTTAGCTGCCGGTGCAAATTATACCGTGAGTCCCAACCTCGTAGG
>CATAQZ010000177.1 GCA_949487015.1 Flavobacteriales bacterium UBA4585 | reverse complement strand
GCACTTGCAAGGAGCGTACTGTTGCCTAACCCTGGTAGGGCATATTCACCAGTTATGTTGTAGGCACCAGCGGCCATTCCAAATGGATTTGTTTTAATTTCAATGTTCTGTGCTTTAGTACCAAATGCTGTTGCTATTAATACTGCTATTGCTATTGTCTTTTTCATCATCAATTGTTTTTAGTTCGTTTTGCTGTTGCTAAAGTCCAACACCCCAACGAGGACCAATTGATTTAAAGTTCTCTTTATTCGTTCACTTTTCAGCAATAATTGTAGGCATACATCAATAAACAGTCTTTTTTGTCTCGTTTATGAAACGTAAAGAGGTGCGAGAGTGAAATTCATAAAAGTAACGCGCAAAAAAAACGCCCGCAATCGCGGGCGTTTTACTTTCTATAAGATGATGGGCTTACTTCGCTACGTTTACCGAACGCAGTTCACGAATCACCGTCACTTTCACTTGACCTGGATAGGTCATTTCAGTTTGAATCTTTTGAGAGATGTCGTAAGAGATTTGAGCAGCCATTGCATCGGTGACTTTTTCACTCTCTACCATTACGCGTAACTCTCGTCCCGCTTGAATCGCGTATGCTTTAGTTACACCGTCAAAATCATATGCAACATTCTCAAGGTCTTTTAAACGTTGAATGTAGCTGTCTGCGACCATCCGACGGGCACCCGGACGGGCACCTGAAATGGCATCACATACCTGAACAATAGGTGAGATCAACGAGGTCATTTCAATCTCATCGTGGTGAGCACCAATGGCATTACATACCTCTGGCTTCTCCCCATATTTCTCTGCCCACTGCATTCCTAAAATAGCGTGCGGTAGATCCGTTTCTTCATGCGGTACTTTACCTATATCGTGCAATAGACCGGCACGTTTCGCAATCTTAGGATTAAGTCCCAATTCCGAAGCCATGATGGCACACAAATTCGCAACCTCGCGACTGTGTTGCAATAAGTTCTGACCGTAAGACGAGCGGTACTTCATACGACCCACTGTTTTGATCAGCTCAGGGTGTAAGCCATGAATGCCTAGATCAATGGCCGTACGCTTACCGATCTGAACAATCTCTTCTTCAATCTGCTTGGTCGTTTTCGCAACCACTTCTTCAACGCGTGCAGGATGAATACGACCATCGCTGACCAATTTATGCATCGATAAGCGTGCAATCTCGCGACGTACCGGATCAAAACAGCTCAATAGAATTGCTTCTGGTGTATCATCTACAATGATTTCCACACCTGTTGCCGCTTCTATGGCGCGAATATTACGTCCTTCACGACCAATGATTTTACCTTTAATATCGTCGTTCTCTATGTTGAAAACAGAAACGGCATTCTCAATGGCGTTTTCAGTAGCGACACGTTGAATGCTCTGAATGACCACCTTTTTCGCCTCCTGATTCGCCGTAAGCTTCGCCTCTTCAATGGTGTTTTGAACGATGGCTTGTGCATCCAACTTCGCTTTATCCTTCAAAGCTTGAATCATCTGCTGCTTTGCTTCCTCTTCGGTCATTCCCGAAAGGCTTTCCAATTCAGCAATCTGTTTATCGCGGAGCTTCTCAACCTCGCGAACACGTGAATCCAAAGACTCACGTTTTTTAGCGAGTGTCTCCTTTTCACGCTCTAAGTTGCGCTGGTCCTTCTTATACTCCTCAATGCTCTTTTTGAGACGTTCGTCCTTTTCACGAAATGAATTCTGACGTTCAGCTAATTTTTGATCGCGCTTCTGTACTGCGCGTTCGTGCTCTTCTTTAAGGTTTAAGAAACGTTCTTTCGCTTCTAATGCCCTGTCTTTTTTGTGCTGTTCTGCCGCTTTCTTCGCCTCAGTTATCATGAGGGCACCGCGTTTTTTCAGTGCATTTTGCCAGAGTACATAGCCTCCAGCTAAACCGATCAAAAGACCTACTACAGCAGCAATTATTGTCATTACCATACCACTATTGGGTTTACTGTTTTTAAAAAATCCCGCACCTGCTACGCATGTTGTCTAAACTCCTATATATCAGGATCTGTACTAGCCGTGACGCCTTGACCTTCCACTGGAGTAAACTCCCTCAAAGAGGTGCGGCCTGCTCGTAACGTCTCGAGCGAAGTCCATAACAACGTGCTCGTTGAGTTTAGCACAAAAAATAGCAAGTACGGGAAAGTGTTTATCCGTTTTGTAGGGCTGCATCTAGTACAGCTTCCACATCAGCCAGCGCTTTGCCGGCTTGGGACTGAACGTCTTGAGATTGTTTTAGCGCGATTTCCGCTTTGGAAGCAAGTTGCAGCGCACACATACTGAGTACATCCTGCTTGTCTTGCACAGCATAACGGCTTTCAAACCGCGCTACTGCATCATTTATGGTTTTCACCGCTGCTCTGATCTGCTCTTCCTCTTCCCGTTTAATGGTCAGCGGATAAGTTCTATTCGCAATGGTGACTTTTATTTTTAACGTGTTCTCACTCACTGAGGTTACGCACTTAACAATTTCAAACAACGGTCAATCTCCCGTACCAACTCCGCAATCTTCTCTTCGCTGTAGGTGTCTTTTGCGGGCGAACCACTCTGGACAGTTAATGCGAGATTGCGTTGTTGCAACTGATCTTGAAAATCTGCATGTTCCGCTTGCAAGGCTGCGAGAGTTTCTTGCAAATGGTCAATTTGTTCTTCCAACTCCTTAACTTTCGACTGTAATTCCGCATTGCGATTGGCCACTTTTGAGGCCTTATCTACCACACGCTGAAGTACTTCAGAAATTTCAGTAGTCATTTAAATCAGTTTCCTCCAAATATACCATAATTGTAGCTTTGTAGAATGTTAAATCGGTCCCTAATTCTTGGGTTGTTACTAACGACCTCACTTTTAAGCGCTCAATCTGCGTTTACCCCTAGTCCTCCATTAGACATTCCTTTAGTATTGAGTGGAACTTTCGCGGAATTGCG
>CATAQZ010000176.1 GCA_949487015.1 Flavobacteriales bacterium UBA4585 | reverse complement strand
TTTTGGGGATTACCAACCAGTGGGCCATCACTAAAGACGCAGATAACAATTCTTTAGTTCGAGCAATCGATATTGTCCGATTCTATTATAAAGATGCCCTACTTCAAGGAAACAGCGATACCGCAACTTTCGTAGTTATTGGCGCACACTTTAAAGCCGGTAACACTTCGTCTGACGCTGCACAACGGAATCAAGCGGCCACAGCGATAGTTGACTGGATCGACGGACACAGTTTTGAAAATATTTTTCTTTTGGGCGATCTCAATACCTATTCTAGCAACGAATCTGCTTTTCAAAGTCTTATTGGAGGAAATACTTTTCGGTTTGAGGACCCCATTACTTCAAATGGGAATTGGCATAACAACAGCAACTTCGCTTCCATACATACCCAAAGCACTCGCACTTCGGGGAATTGCCATTCGGGAGGCGGTTTAGACGATCGTTTTGACCATATTCTCTGTTCAGAGGAAGTGATTGAAGGAGACGCTCAAATCACCTATGCGCCAAACAGCTATTTCGCAGTAGGAAACGACGGCAACCATTTTAATAATGCTATCAATTCCGGCTCAAATTACAGCGTAAGTAGTGCCGTATTGAGTGCTCTTTATGCTTTAAGCGATCATCTACCTGTGATTATTGATATTGAAATTGAAGGACAACATTTGGCGATAGAATCCCATGAAGGGAATTGGAATTTACCTAACCCTATGCCCACCGGGGCAACACTAACGCTACCGGAACAGAGTCGATTATACATCAGCACGTTGACAGGACAAGAATTGTTTGAAACCTCCGAAACTACCTTTTCTGTTCCCTTACTGCCAAAGGGCACTTACCTTCTTCGTTTAGAAACTATCAACGGCTACACCACGCGTAAAATCATTTTTTAATGCAGCACAGAACCCTCCTTCTTCTCGCCCTTTTGTGTAGCCTTTTTACACAAGCACAGAACTTCGAAGAGTTCCAGACGACTCAAGCAAATGTTCGACTATCGGCAACGAATGCGGGGACATTTGGCAATGCATTTAGAGGCTATAAAGACGGATCGGGTACGCCATCATTAGAGTATCCAGCAGGCTCGGGTATTGAACATTTATTTGAAGGCGGTATTTGGATTGGTGGAACAGCAAACGGTGTTATTCGTGTCAGCACCTCTGCATACGATTCGCCGCAGGGCTATGCTCCCGGCCGCGGAGGATTTGAATTCAATCCGGTCCCGGGGATGCCCGTTAAAGAAATGAGTAGTCTTAAAACTTCACCTAAGTTTAATTCCACGGCTATTTCTCATCAAGATTTTATTGCCAATTTTTCTGACTCCACCTTATTGGTTCCGGGAACATCCATCCCGATTAACAACCATATTAACCCGATGGACATCGTTGCAGAAATGCGTCTACTGAATTGGAACTACAGCTTTTCTGATTTCATGGCCATGTGTTCATTAACCCTCTACAACACGGGAGACCAAAGCTTTGATGACCTCTATGTAGGCTTGTGGAA
>CATAQZ010000175.1 GCA_949487015.1 Flavobacteriales bacterium UBA4585 | reverse complement strand
TTCCAACCGCACGGTATCCGCTTTGTTCGAACAACTGTGTGGAGGCATCATTATTCGTAGGGACATGGGCATAAAGACTATGCAACCCGAGCGTTTTAAAGCAATACGCTTCGAACGCTCGCAGTACCCGTTTACCCAATCCTTTGCCCCGATACGCCGCTGAAAGTACAATGCCAATTCCCGCTTTACGCGCTACAGGATCGTAATCAAAAAGATCGACTGCACCCGCCGTTTGTCCGTTGTAGACAAAAAGCAAACGAAGTTGACCATCGCGTTGCAAGTTGCCTGGCTGTGTGGCCAAATAATCGGCCAGTACCTTCTTACTCCAAGGCTCCTTGCTTATTCCTAAATACCAAAGCGATGCATCGTTTTCAATACCGTAAAGCCATTGCAGGTCTTCCGGTTCAGGCGCACGTAAGAATCCGTTCTCCGTCACTTTTATCATAACGGCAATAATCCTTTAAATACTTGCATTGCAGGTCCAGTAAGCACGACATCTGTAAAAGGTCCACTTCCATTGAAATCTACCGTCAATATTCCGCCTTGTGCATAAAGCCTTACCGGTGCAGAAGGCACCCAGCCCTCGGCTACTGCAACCATCGCGGCGGCTGTTGCACCTGTGCCACAGGCCAACGTCTCGTTTTCTACACCGCGTTCGTACGTGCGTATGGAAAGTTCACCTTCACAGGCTTGAATGAAATTTACATTCGCCCCTTCTGGTCCATATGCATTTCGAATGGGACGTGCCGTACCTACAAAATCTGGTCCCGGTTCCCGATGCTCAACGTGATGTGGAGAGCCCGTATCTATAAAAAATCCATTATTTCGAGCGACTACAGCAGGGGCATCGATCATGCTTAAGGCAACGCTCGATGGCGAGACCACAGCAGTGTGTGGCCCATCAATAGCATGAAAATTCAACGTGCCCTCGGCGGCAATTCCTAAATCCACTGCAAACCGCGAAATGCATCTGCCGCCATTTCCGCACATGGTACTTTCCCTTCCATCAGAATTAAAGTACTGCATGTAAAAATGATCGCCTTCCACTTTCGGCGCTTCTAACAACATTAATCCGTCAGCACCAACGCCGTAGTTGCGGTGGCACCATTGTGCGATAGTTTCAGTCGTTAAGGTCAGCGAACCGGATCTATTATCAATGAGGATGAAGTCATTTCCAGCGCCGTGGTATTTATAAAATTCTACGTAGGCCATCCCAATGGGTGTTAAAAGGCGTTAAAGTTATGCGTTTCGATGAGGTATGTGCGTTGATTTGGTGTACAATTTGAAGGTACGAAGGAAACAAGAATCTAACGAATGAACCTTATGAAAGCATTACTGAAATCAATAAGTCGTCCCATCGTGTTTACTGCCATTGGTGGATTAGTGGCACTAGGAGCAGCGCACAGCATGGGATGGACTGGAAAAACCGTCATTATCGAGGATACGAATCAGAGCGCCTCACAAGTGAATTGGACTGCAGATCGTCCACTGCCCTCCGCGCCCACAGATTTTGTTGCAGCAGCGGAGCGCACCGTCGAAGCTGTGGTTCACGTTAAGACCACTGCCGAACGTGTACAGAACTACTACAATCCGTTCAATGATTTATTCTTTGGTCGGCCGTCTACCCCACAAAAATTTGAAGTAGAAGGCTCCGGATCTGGCGTAATTCTGACTGAAGACGGTTACATCGTTACCAATAATCACGTCATCAAAGGTGCAAAGACCATTGTGGTGACGACCTCAAACAATGACGAATACGAAGC
>CATAQZ010000174.1 GCA_949487015.1 Flavobacteriales bacterium UBA4585 | reverse complement strand
TTTCTACCGGTTTTAGTTTCCGCTCAGTTCGCTTACGAGGGACCGATTCCGAAAATAACCTCAGGCTATGGATCATTCGGAAATGTTCCATTTGAAAGTGCATTTTTTCAATTGGTCCCGGATTCCACGTATGAATGTACCGATACTGTTCGCTGCATCATTACCTATCCTACAAATGCGACAGGAATTCTACCCACTGTATTCCGTTTTCCAGGTGCATCAAACGCGAATCTACCCGATAGTGTTTACTGGCATGAGAGTAAACTAGATCGTGAATTTATAGCCAGCAACGGTTACGTGAGTGTAACCATGCAATACAACGGGACCAATGAATACGGCTGTGCTTATTATATGCTCGATGAGGTTATTAAATTATATCCGAATCTTATTGATACCTCAAGAGTTGGCATTCACGGGATGAGTCAAGGAGCTGCTGTAACCAACTGGTTGAGTTTAAAGAAATTCATCAATGACGGTTGGGGGGCAAACGGGAGATTTGCATGGCCCGATGCCGGTGCAAGTTTCTTCGGCTGGTTAGACGATTGGCCTAACGATAGGGCTACTCAAAGCGATAGCGGCCTTGCAGCGATGCCGGACGACGTGCTGTACTTAATGACGCTATCTGACTGGGATCAAGTCCCTGATCCACGCACGTTGGTTGATATGTATCTTTTCATGGGGGTACCTGATTCGAATAAAGAATTCATGATCATCCGCGGGGATACGGTGAACAACTACATCTATTGGGCGACCCACTTTACCACCAATTCTTGGGACAATGATTCATCACAATTCAGTGTCTATGTTACGAAACACGATGCATTGGATTATTGGTTAGGAACCCGTTTACTGCATAGCTTAATGGCTGCAGCTTGGGATAACGACCCGGTTGCTCGTCGCATCTGCATGGGCAATGGCGATACGCTTCAAACCACTATTGCCGGTGGCCAGATGCGCGGTCCTATCGTCACTGACCAGCCCTGGATGACCATGCTGGCTTCATGGAATTCTGGTCAAGGCTATATGAATGATTGTGAAGCGCCGTGGAATATGCGTCAATACGTGACTGCAGATGCTTGTTTTACACTCGCAGTTCCAGAAATAGCCGAAGTATCAAGCATCGCTTTATATCCTAACCCAGCAAAAATGGGTCAACGCATCACCTTAAAAACCGATAAGCCTATTCGAAGCTTCGAAGTCTTCGATGCAATGGGTCGCACGGTACGCTCCTCTTCTGGCTCCACCTTCTCCATTGAAAAAACGGGATGGTACATGTTGGGCCTCATCTTTGAAGACGGTACACGGCAAGCGGCAAAGTTTCAAATTCTACATTAATGAGTTAAGCATTAGTTGTAGGTATGTTCGGGGGTCCGCATTGCGGACCCTCTTTTTTTTTCATGAACAATAGAATCTTCATCACGTTAGAATTACAACCTAAAAAACTTTACCGATGAAGCCATTCAAACCACTTTTCGCATTCGCTGTCTTAGCATTCATGTTAGGTTGTGAAGATCCGCAACCCACTGCTACTTGTGTAGATGGTGTCCAGAACGGAAATGAAGATGGTATAGATTGTGGTGGCGATTGCCCACCCTGTTTGAGCGCTTTCACTATTGCAGGTAATGTTCAAAAAGGGCCTTTCTTAAACGGTAGCTCTGTTCTTGCCTCAGCTTTGGATTCAAATCTGACGCCGCTAGGCGGAACATTCAATACCCAAATCTTAGACAATTCCGGTTATTTCGGCTTCAACAATCTTCAACTACCCTTCAGTTTTATCAGTCTTCGTGCAGACGGTTTCTATTTCAATGAAGTCTGCGGAGAACAATCCGCAGCACAAATCACACTGAATGCCGTTTTAGATTTGACTAGCGCAGGACCCGCTAATGTGAATACCATCACCCATTTGGAAAAAGCGCGTATCGAATATTTAGTTGCAGGTGGAATGGATTTCACCAGCGCGAAAGCAAAAGCCATGAATGAAGTGCTGGCCATCTTTGAGATAGATACCACACAAAATTTCCCCCCATCACAGCTCCTAGATATCGCAAACAGCTCGTATGCCGACGGAGTACTTATTGCAATCACCTCCATACTTCAGGGATATCGCTCGGTAAGCGAATTTTCAGATTTAATGGCCAACATTACTACCGATATTCGAATGGACGGAACGTTAGACAGTCCCTCGTTAGGCGCAAAACTACGAGCGCATGCTTTAGTGCTTGATACGAATGCCATTAAACAAAATATCGTCGACCGCTATCTCGATCTAGGAATCACAGTTTCAGTACCCAACTTCGGTGAACATATAACGAACTACCTAACCAACACGAATCACACGGGTGGAGAAGACGTTATCGACTACCCAGAAACGGGTTTATCTGGTACCAATTTTTTAAACGAAACTGATACGGTATTTACAGAGAATCAGTTTTACAGTCTTGCCGCTAAACGCCCAAGTGAGTGTGTTGACTTAGCAGTTAAAATATCGAGAGTCAGTGGCTCTTGCACTTATTGTTGGTTCTACAGTCTCGGAAGTGGACAGAATTGGGCAGCATCGAATTATGACGGCACCACCTATACGCAAACCTACACCTCGCTCGGCTTAGACGCAGATTTAAGTGTGGGTTTTGAAAAGGGAACTTTCAAATTTGAATGCTTCATGAACGGCAGTACTACGCCCTACCGCACGAAGGTCATTACTGTAAATTAATCCAGCCAACCGGCCAGTTGTAGTAACTCTCGATCTGCTGCGGACCAGTCGAAGGTATATAGTAATGATTTGTCCGTCCAGCGCAGCTCATGATGTTCTTTCAGTATAGGAAGACCGTCTAGAAGCGCACAATGAAAAAGCGTTAGATCAACTTTACTATCGGGGTATTCATAAACCACTCGTCCTAGGGACGTTACAGGTTTAATATCCAGCTGTAATTCTTCTTTTACTTCCCGGACAACGGCATCTTCAGGACGCTCTCCAGCTTCAACTTTTCCTCCAGGGAATTCCCATTTTAAACTTTTAT
>CATAQZ010000173.1 GCA_949487015.1 Flavobacteriales bacterium UBA4585 | reverse complement strand
GCGTAGTGTTTTAGCTTTGCAAATCTAACACAAAGGTAGCGCCAATGTTTTTCTCAGACCATAGGATTCAAGCAGTTTCGAACTTGGGCCAATTCTTAAGGGAATTTTCCCAGGGTGTGGCCATCTCCGGCGGTCATGAAGATATCGCTGAAGAACTTGAAACGGCGATCGTCCAATCGCACAGAAACAACGGCTGGTTTATTGAAGAAAATCAGCGTCATGCGCTAGCCGCTTGGGGTCAAGCGCTCTCGCATCAGGCTCTTCTGGATTGGCGTGAGCGTGAAGGTGGGGCTCGAGAAATTAACAGAACGCGTGTGGGTATCGTTATGGCGGGAAACATTCCGTTGGTTGGTTTACACGATTTTTTAGCTGTGTTTTTATCGGGACATTTCGCTTTGGTAAAACGAAGCAGTGACGATGAGTACCTCATTCCTGTCTTAGTTAAAGTTTTATTGCGTCACGATCCGTTGTTCGAAGGCGATTGGGTCTTTGTAGACCGATTAAATGACATGGAAGCAGTGATTGCTACGGGCAGTGATAATACCGCGCGCTACTTTGAGTATTACTTTGGCAAGTACCCCAACATTATACGTAAAAACAGAACTTCTATCGCTCTGCTTGACGGCAGCGAATCCGATGAGGAATTGGTCGCATTGGGTGAAGATATCTTCCGCTACTTCGGTATGGGATGCAGAAATGTAGGCCATGTTGTAGTGCCTGAGGCCTTTGACGTGCAGCGCATCTTTGCAAACATTGTAGATTGGAACGGGATCGTAAACAACAATAAATACGGGAACAACTACGAATACTACCGCGCCCTGTTCTTGCTCAATCAGGACGATTTCCTAGAAAACGGTTTTGTCATCGTACGTGAAAACGAAGAGTTGCATACCCCTGTGGGCATTCTTCATATCAGTCGTTATAAAGATGAGGCCGGCGCCGCAGATAAGATTGCCGGTTGGGGTGCGAAAATCCAGTGCGTGGTTGGCCACGGCCATATTCCATTTGGGAAAGCCCAGAAACCTGAATTGTGGGACTATGCGGATGGGGTAAATACCATGGAATTCTTAGCGCAACTTTAGGTTACAGCGGCTCGGTAGCGCCGAGCGTGATGTAGTTGTTTCGGAAGGTGCCATGGATGTCGTACTGCGGACCTGAAATATCGCGCTGGACAGCGTTAATCAGCGCATTCACACTATCCGGTACGTATGAAAAATTCGAATTAGGCAACAGCGGTCCGGTCGTATATCCCCAATTTTCATTGTAGAATAAATCACTTCCTACAAACATGTCCACATCGGTAAGTGCGTAGTGACCTCCTTCCGGGTTAGGATCTATGGTTAAGGCCGATTTTTCGAACACCACATCAAAATCTTCCCCATTATCGATAGCAAGACTCACCTCATTATCTAGGGAGCCATCGACAATACATTCAAAGAATGAAGCGCTGATTGGGCGCGTGTAGCGCGTACCACTCCCATCTTCAAAAAAGTTGCTTAATCCCACAGCTGTTCCGCCTCGTGACGAATAACTCCAAGTATTCAAGAAGGTACTGTTTCGCGCCTCGTAGTGCCCACCCAGTCCATATAGGCCATAGACGCCGGCGGGGCCGCTGATAAAGTTGGTCAATGTGGCATCACCGAAACCTCCGTACAGATTGACGCGGGAGCTGTGGCTAATAATGAGCTGATCGGCAATTAAAGTGGCAGCACTATCTAGTCGAATGCCCGTAGTTGCATTCTTTATGATGGTGTTTTTGATTTCATGGTTTTGGTTCGAGCGCATGAGGAAGATTCCGCCTAGCACGCCGCCCCATTGGCCGGGTACCCATTCGTAACCGGGTTCTAATCGGTCCCCTTGAAAAACAACAGGTTGACTCATGTGGTTCGCGTCGTCGCCGCCACCGTTCACAACCAGCCGACTGTCGCGATAGGCCCAGAGTCCGCCTCCTTTGTGAATATGAATTTGTGTTCCTTCGTTAATGGTCAATTGGCATGCGCTATCGACAACAGCATAGCCGTATATGACGTGGGGTTTATCGTTGTTCCATGTGGCATTGCAGGGCAAGATGGAATAGGGGATTTTTATGTCGGGATACGGCTCCGGTTGAGTGATGGTGAGTACACGGTCCGGAAAATGATAATAGGCGTCCCAAACGGCTGTGATGAGGTCTACGTGTTGTTTAACCGCCCCGTTTTCAAACCAAATGCTATCGGTATAAATCATTTCCGCAGATCCCTGAGCATCTGGAGAGATTTCAATAAAGACGTATGCGGAGTCACCAGCTAAGATTTCTACGTTTTCTACAGATTTACCGCTGATGCCGTCGACATTCATTCGGTAGTAGCTGTTTGCGCCTCGTGCAAGATGAATCCTATCGACGGTTATGTTCTCCGTCGAGGGATTGTACACCTTTAAAATGCGCGTGGAACTGCCCAATCCTGTAAAAACGGTATCGAGGTAAATGGTGTCTTGGGAGAAGTTCAATTCAATGTTACTGCCTTGGAAATCAATAGTATTGCGGCAGCTAGAGAGTGCGGCAATGGCGATGAGAAGCAAAAAGAATTGGACCTTTTTCATTTCTACGAAGCTACTCATGTATTTTTGCACTCGCAATGAAGTGGTTATGAACATTTACCATATATTTGCCGTCCATAAAGAAACAGGGGTCTGGGCCAAAACTCAGGCT
>CATAQZ010000172.1 GCA_949487015.1 Flavobacteriales bacterium UBA4585 | reverse complement strand
TCTAATGCTGCTTGCCCCAAACGGTGCTTAGCGTATTCAGACTCAAAACACTTACCGCAATGAGTGCCCCAGGTATAAGGCTTAAATAGGCCTTTCCAGTGATGAGATATGGATAGTATTCCCGGATCATGCCACCCCACGAAGGAATGGGCGGTTGCGCACCAATTCCCAAAAAGCTCAGCCCACTTTCGATCAGAAGGGCGCTCGCAAAATTAGTGGCGCAAATAACTACTAGAGGACCCCAAGTATTGGGGAGTATTTCTTTGAAAATGATGTGCGAAGTAGAGAAACCGAGAACTTTAGCTGCTTCCACATATTCCTTTGATTTTTCACCTAAAAATTGGCCTCGAATTACGCGTGCAACCTCTACCCACATCGTTAGGCCAACGGCAATGAAGACTTGTACGATTCCCTTGCCTAAAACAAAGGTCAATGCAATTACTAGAAGTAGCGTAGGGATGGACCAGAGCACTGACATGGCCCATGTAAGAAACTGGTCCAATCTACCACCGTAGTAACCAGCAAAGGCGCCCACAGGGATACCAATGAGTAGCGAGATGCCTACTGCGATGAATCCGACAGTGAGGCTAATCCTACTGCCTAAAATTACACGAGAAAAATGATCCCTTCCGTACTTATCCGTTCCAAACAGATGCAAACCCATATCCGTGCTACTACCCGGTCCTAATAGTGCTCTTCGCAGGTCCATGTCATTGGCATTGGCACTATGGTCCAGTACGACCAAAGGTGCAGCAATAGCCATAACGACAATGAGCATTAAAAAACTGAGCGCAATTTTCTGCCCCAGTTCTAGGCGTCCTATGCTATTTCGCCAGTTCACCTACAATGGTATTCGCTTCACGCAGGACGAGGTCTTTTGAAAGTCCTTTGTACCATTTGTGATATATTTCAGCTTGCGCGCTATCAGTTTCGACTGTAGGATGATGATCTAAAGCAACAATGCCTAAACTGTCATTTAGTTTTGAGAGATTTTTATACATCTCACTTGCCGATTTAATGGAGTCCTGAAAGCCAAGATAGTTGTTGTAATTCAGTGGAATCCATTTGTCCTTATCGCCTTCTGCAATCCAATCCGCATACGTCTTGTATTTCGTAAATGCCGGATTTGAAGCCACACGTTTTTGGGCAGATTTTTTCGCTTTTGTAAATTGTTTCTCCCATTGGGTTAAAGGTGTAAAATCGGCTTTCTCTACAAAATCAATAGCCAATGCGTTATCATATTCCTTTTCACCAATCTCAATACCATCGTAAGCTCCAGGTAATGAAATATCTGGTACAACACCTTGGAGTTGTGTTGTGCCGCCAGAGATGCGGTAAAACTTCTCTGTAGTTATCTTAATAGCACCCAAAGGTTTTAATTGGTTCAACGAAGCAGGCACTGCACGGTCAAAATCAAACATGTTTTGCACGGTTCCTTTACCGTAAGTAGATTTCGACGGACCTACAATCATAGCACGTCCGCGATCTTGTAATGCTGCACTGACAATTTCTGAAGCCGAAGCACTGTATTCGTTGACTAGAACGACAAGCGGTCCGTCCCAATACACAGTATTGCTCCGGTTATTTTTAGCGCGTGTTCCGCTTTGGAAATTTTTTACCTGAACCATAGGGCCATTTCCAGTAAAGAGCCCTGCAATTTCAATGGCTGCTTGTAATGAACCACCACCGTTTCCTCTGAGGTCAAGAATCATACCTTCAACTCCAGCTTCTTTGAGTTTGATGATTTCATTTTTCACATCCTCAGCCGCATTGTGGTTGTTCTTGTCGTAGAAGTTTACATAGAATTTCGGTAGCCTGATGTATCCCGTTTTGCCTGTACTTTCTTTAATGCGCTCACCAGTTTTCTTATCATAAACTGCACCGTCTAAAATGGTGCTGCGGGCAAAAGTGCTTTCAATTTCGACGATGTCGCGAATGATCGGGATGACCTGTCTAGCGCCGTCTTTCTTTTTGACCGTTAGACGCACTTCGCTTCCTTTTTTACCGCGAATGAGTTTGATGCCATCACGTACTTTATAACCGACGACATCCACAGGTTCAGCCTCGCCCTGCGCAACGGCTAAAATTTTATCACCTGCCTCGAGATCGCCTTGTCTCCAGCAAGCTGAACCGACGATGATTCGTTCTATGGTAATGTAGTCTCCGTCTTGTTTTAATTGGGCGCCTATGCCTTCAAACTGGCCTGTCATACTTAATTCAAAGTCCTCATTTTGTTGTGGTGCCAGATACGAAGTGTGCGGATCGAATGCCTCGCAATACGCATTCATATACATGCCAAACCACTCCAATCGACTCACGTCCATAAGGTCTTCGTGCCATTCGTTTTGCAATTCTAATTCCTTCTTACGGGCTTCACTTTCGAGAGTTTCGAAAGACTTTAACTCCACGGTTTCGTCGGTTTCTGCATCTTCCTTTTGCGCACGGTCCTTTTCGTAAATACGATTCAGCACGCGCCATTTTAGGTGTTTGCGCCAAAACTCGACATGCTCCTCTTTATTTTGAGCAAAGGTTCGCGATTCAGGATTATTGCCAATGCGTTCGTCTACCGTGTAGTCGAAAGGTTCAGAAAGCAGCTGCGTGTAGATTTCCTTTGAAGCATCAATAGAATAGGTGATTAATGCGTAGCTGAGCGTGAAGAATCTAGTATCCCCTAACTGAAAGAGGTTGTCCAATTCCGTTTTATAAGCAGCCAATTGGCCCACCTCATTCTGGGTTAGAAACAGTTTGTTGTAATCTAAGGTGTTCAGGTAATTTTCATACACTTGTTGACTCAGAGCATCGTCTACCTCTTTAGGCTGTAAATGCACATTCGTCAG
>CATAQZ010000171.1 GCA_949487015.1 Flavobacteriales bacterium UBA4585 | reverse complement strand
TCCTGGCCCTGATTGAGCATAGGTAAGGGTGCTAAAGAGCAAGCAAACAGTGAGCAATCGCATAATTCCGTAAGATTTTCGAAAATGTACTAAAAAGGCACTGCACCGTTTCTTACAAACTTACTTTTTTTGAAAAGGTTCCTAATACTTTCCCTTCTTCACGGAGCTTGCCAGGCTTGATTTCTTCAGCTCGTTCCGCCGCATCCTTCGGAAAAATAAAGACGGCACCAAGCATAACTTCTTCCATGGAAATCTGAAGCATATTACGAGCAGATTTTTGACGCATCATGCCGCCTGATGACCAATAGTTAGGATACCCTTCCGCAGTTGCACCTAATAACATGTTTTGGATTGCCGCGCTTGTTGCCGCGATGTGTTCCATATTACGAAGGTTCCCTACAAAGGGCAGTGGCTCCATTTCTCGATGTTCGGGTTGCGTTCCAAAAACATCGGGGAGCCATGTATTAATGATAAGAAGTTCCGCAGCCCATAGCATATTTAGAATCTTGCCCGGTGGGGGGTCCAGGGATGCTAATTGTGAAGCCAATGTATTACAAGCAGCGCCATCTAGTGTATAGCAGCGAAAAGGAAGCGAACTGGTTTGTCCCCCAGTTTTATAACGCTCTGCACTCTTGTAGTGGTAAGGTGCCTTTGCGGCTAGGTTTAACAAGTGCTCGCGAAGTCGTTCTTGTTCGTCTTGTGTTAGTGAAGGCGCCCAAGGGCTATCAGCAAGTACTTTTGCAGTTTGACGCGAGTGTATGGCTTCAGTGGTGTTCATCTAAGGCTCCATGATTGTCGTGAGAATATCGTAGTAACGCTCTGAAATGAATGAGGCTCCTTGTTGGTTATAGTGAACCATGTCTGCAAGAAAAGAGTCGTCAAATCCTGTGGCCATATCTATGGACACCACAGTCGAGTTGGGCGTGTTTAGATAGTTCACTAAACTATCCATATCGTTCTGAAATCGTGTAAAGTAATTATCTAAAACAAGCATTGCCATGGCATTACCCGGCGCCATTTTTTCTATCACGACAGTGATATTGGGGTTGTAGACTTGTAGTTTTTGTACGATATCTACGATGTTGTCAACAGCATCGTCGTAGGGCAAGAAATCTAAAGCGTCGTTACCACCAGGCGAACTAAATAGCACAATATCAGGAGTGTCGACAGTGGCCATCCAATCATCTAAATCATCTAAAATTTGCCCTGATGTATATCCGCTGTGGCCTTCGTGATTTGGATCGAATTCTTCATTATCGACCAGGTTATATGATTTAGGATCTATTTGAGAGCCAACAAAATCAATAGACCAACCGTTTTCAAGAAGCTTTTTCCAAAGCTTATAACGGTAACTATGGTAATTCGGTGGGTCACCCTGCACTCTAGATGCTCCCAATGGTAGAATTTTTATCGCAGGTGACGCCGGTAGATTGTTTTTCTGACAAGCGGTTAAGAATACGAATGCCAGCGTAGCAATAGCCAATAGCTTTTTCATTGGATTATTATTTGAGTGTTATGGAAACTTCGGGAATTTCGAGAAATCGCGTGGTCGCTTTTCAAGGAAGGCGTTACGTCCTTCCACGGCTTCATCTGTGCCGTAGGCCAGTCGAGTGGCTTCACCGGCATAAACCTGCTGGCCAACGAGACCGTCATCAATGAGGTTGAATCCGAACTTGAGCATTTTGATAGCCGTTGGGCTTTTGGTCATGATCTCTTGGGCCCATTCATACGCTACTTGTTCTAGTTCTTCGTGCGGAACTACCTTATTGACCATGCCCATTTCAAAGGCTTCTTGTGCTGAATATTCTGCTCCTAAAAAGAAAATTTCACGTGCTCGTTTTTGACCGACTTGACGTGCGAGGTAGGCAGAGCCAAAGCCGCCGTCAAAGCTGGCAACATCTGCATCTGTTTGTTTAAAAACAGCATGTTCTTTACTCGCTAGGGTCAAGTCACAAACTACATGGAGACTATGACCGCCACCAACGGCCCAACCAGGTACTACGGCAATGACCACCTTATTCATGAAGCGAATCTGACGTTGTACATCAAGAATATTGAATCTGTTAATGCCATTTGCACCTTTGTAGCCCGTATTGGATCTCACGCGCTGATCTCCTCCAGAACAAAAGGCCCATCCCCCATCTTTAGCAGATGGCCCTTCGCCTGTAATGAGCACTACACCAATCTCCTGACTCTCATGACAGATGACTAATGCTTCCCACAGTTCGTCGACGGTTTTTGGCGTGAAGGCGTTACGAACTTCTGGGCGATTAAACGCAATACGCGCTACCCCGTTCAGTTGTTTAAACGTAATTTCTTCGTACGCTTTGATGGTTTGCCATTCTAATTCTGCCATGATTCTTTATTTAGGGTAATCCAATTCATGCAAAGGTATGTCCTTACTAACTATTCCTAATGTCAGTTGTTCAAGTCCATCTCTTCTCCGCAATTCTTACACCGGTAGACCGTTTTCGAATAAAATGGGTAGATCATGAATAGAAATGAGATGGCCAGGGTTAGCCATCCGAGGCTCGTTTTGAAACTTTTAAAACCACCATAAATTTCGTTTGATCCACAAGTCGTGCAAGTCAATGGATCATCCGATTCATTTAGAAAAGGTCTTAATTCCCATTCTTTGATCAATTCTTTTGTCCTTGTTGAATCTTGTTCTTTGATTTTAAGCCGGATGCCGCCTACGGCTTGACCATAAACAGGCATGACGTTATTGATGTGCTCATCAAAAATGAAACATTCGATGCCCTCATTTTCGAGTCGCGTTTTGACTAGGTGTGCAGAGACAGAGTCGTTAAAGGTTTGTACCGTGACTAGTTTCATTGATAGCGATTAAAAGAAGCAAACAAAGCCCGATGCACGGACTCCATTTAAAGATACTTCAAATGTATATACTCCGAGATGTATGAAGTTGGACGTTTTACTTGACCAACTCCACTTCTAATTCTTCCAATGACTTTCCTTTCGTCTCTGGCAATAGCCGAACGATACACAGGAGTCCAATGAATGCGAAAATGCCATAAATCATGAAGGTCGCTGCACTTCCAAGCGAAGAAAGTTCCCAAGGAAAAACAAATTGCACCAGTGCGGAAATGCCGGAATTTATAAAGCCAACGAATGAAATTGCAATCCCACGAATTTTGAGAGGAAACAATTCGGAAAAAAGAACCCACATTACTGGACCTAAGGAAACGGCAAAACAAGCCACAAACCCAATGATGCCGATTAGAATTAGGGTAGGGTTCATATGTATTGCGGCTTTAATCAATTCACTCTCGTATATTTTAGCTTGTTCCTTTCCTAGAACCTCTTGTAAAGCCGATTTAAAGGCAACATCATTGGTGAATTGCTCATCGATAAGGGGTGCTAGATTTTCCTGTACGGCAACATCCAAAGAAGCGACTTGGTTGGCGCCTAAGGTATAAGTGGCAGAGCTGAATCCGTATGAAAGCAAAGCCATAAACAATACTATTCCTGAGACACCCGCGACGAGCAATGGCTTACGACCTAATCGGTCAATGAGTGCCATGGCAATTATGGTAAAAAGGAGATTGGTAATGCCCACGAGCACGGCTTGAATAAACGAGGCATTTGTACCTATACCGGACTGCTCGAAGATCATGGGTGCATAAAAGAACACAGCATTTATACCCGTAATTTGTTGCAAAACCGATACAACAATACCGATGGTTAGTACTAATCTCATAGCGGGCTTAAATAATTCGCTAATCGGTGTTTTTTTGGCGCCTTTTACATCACTTAAGGCCATTTTAATGGACGAAATCTCTTCCGAAGTTTCCTCAATGGAAATGAATTTATGTAAAACTGCAGCGGCTTTCGATTCATCGCCCTTGCTCATCAGCCATCTTGGACTGTTTGGAACACTAAACAACGCTAAAAAGTAAACGATTGCAGGAAGGGCTTCAATGCCTAACATCCACCGCCAATTGTTTGCAACGAAACCATAAGTGGATACCCAGCTCGATGTTGAATCGGCCAACGATAAGATGTAATAATTGGTGAAGAATGCGATGGTAATTCCGAGGACGATATTCAATTGATTAAACGATACCAGTCTACCACGTTTGCTCGCAGGGGCTATTTCAGCTATATACATAGGTGCAACAATCAAGGATGCTCCAACGCCTAAGCCACCTAGCATACGGAAGAGCAAGAAAGAGGTAAAGCCAGAGGCAAGCGCAGATCCTATAGCGCTTATGGTGAAGATTAATGCACAGAATTTCAATACTAGTTTTCGGCCGAGTTTATCGCTTAAGGGACCAGAAATCATCATTGCTAAAGCAGCAACAATGGTTAATGAGCTTACAGAAAAACCGAGCTGAAGGTCGGTTAGATTAAATTCTATTTGAATGAATTTATTGACTCCTGATATGACCGATGCATCGAATCCCATAAGGAAGCCGCCAAGTGCAACTGTTAATGCTATGCGTGTAGTGTATCCTGATTGATTCATAACAACGTCTGTATTAGTTTCGTTTTTCATGCTTGATCCAATCCACCTCCATTGTCCAAGGTACGGTCATATCCGAATCGGTGATTTTGGCATAATTCAGAATGGCGAACATGGGCTCTGAATAGATGGCACCCATACCGATATTTCTATATATTTCATCACCATCTAAACGATAGACGAGGTCATCGCCTTCCCATTCGACGCTGTATTCATGGTATTCCGTAAGTGTCGTTTCGGTATTTTTACGTGCACTCCACCAATCACCTTTATCGCAAGAGTCTAAACTTACTATCGCACCGGAGGTGAATTCCGTAGCGGTATAATCGCCGTGGTGTTCGAAAATGTCAATTTCACCGGAGCCATATAAGGGCCAACATACATTTTCATTTTCTTCTTGAACGGGACTTTCATTGTTTTGTGCACCTAGAATCCACCAGGCTGGAAACTGACTGGGTTCTCCGCTCGTGTGCAGTTTAAGTCGTGCGGTCCATTTTCCTTGTATAAATTCTTTACGATTTTTCGAGCAGATTCGACCTGCAACGTAAACTGTAGGCGGATGGGGATTGCCAAATTTATCGAAGGTGTCGCTGCTTATTGGGGCGTCAAGTTTAACTACCCGGATTTTTAATGAACCGTTACTTACCTCTCTAGTGCCGTATATCCCGTCAGGAACATATGCATGGGTTTCGTTATTCACCCAGATGCGCTGATCTTGCCAATTTTCGACGTTAAAATGATCGAAATCATCGAAGAAATCGGTGCTCCAGACATTTTGATCGGTTTGCTGACTGTGCTCTTGTTGCTGGGTGCAACCCACTATTGAAGCAAGGCATCCGATAAAGAGAAGGCGGGAGATAGTAGTGTAGGCAGTTTTAGGCATGCGTAAAGTGTGTTTAGACTTCTGCACAATATACCCACGAAAAAGAGAATATACCCTAGACAAATACAGGACTAAGGGTCGGTATGCCCTTTAATGCATTCGAATCCCAGTAGCCATCAGCTCCAGTGTAGTTTGTCCATTGAAGTGATTTTCTACGACACTGGCTAAAACATCACAGGGCTGTCCAGAGGCTAGTGCTGCTGCTAGATGACCCTCGCCAAAAGCAATTCCGTTGATGGAAGAGGAGCCGCCCAAAGCTTTCAGATTGAGCTTCAGGTGCTTAGCATCGGCGCCCACCGCGCGGGTGTTGCCCGCGTTGATTAGGTTTTTAAAAAGAAAGATCGGGGCTTCGTTTTCGGGGCCATGCGGGGCCATTTGGCGTAGAATAGCGTAGAATCGGTCAGTAATGGCATCGATGGTAGTCTCGGCATCGTATAAGAAGATTCGCTGTTTTTTTTCTTCGGGTAGATGGGCAGTGACGTAGGCCTCGAACGCTTTTTTAAAGTGGGGCAATTGGGCTTCATCAAGGGTCATACCCGCGGCATATTTATGCCCACCGAACTGCAATAAATGGGATTCACAAGCTTCCAATGCATCGTACACGTCAAAATCTAAAACGCTTCGCGCAGATCCGGCTAGAACGTTGCCGCTTTTGGTGAGGATGATGGTCGGGCGGTAGTAGTGTTCGACCATTTTAGAGGCGACGATACCTACCACACCTTTATGCCAATGCGGGGCATATAGTACCGTGGAATTGGGAAAGGACGCTGAATCTAATAACGCTTTTGCTTCTTCGAAGATGTCTGCTTGGGTAGATTGGCGGTCGGTATTGAAATCATTAATGGCATTGGCCAATTTATCTTGTTCCTCTTTATTCTTTGAGCGGAGCAACTCCACTGCTCGAAGCCCACTTTCCATTCGTCCGGCCGCGTTTATACGAGGGCCTATTGAAAAGCCAATATCTCTGAAGGAAAGGGTTTCAGGGCGTTTATTCGCCGCTTCAAGCAGGCTCAAGAAACCTGTACGGCACTGACTAGTCCGTAAACGCTCCAATCCGTAATGCGCTAAAATTCTATTTTCTCCCGTAACGTGCACGATGTCCGCGGCAATGGAAACGGCACAGAGGTCTAAGAGTGGGTAGAGGTACGGTTCGTGCGGCAGTCCCCAGCGTTCACAAAGCGCTTGGCAGAGTTTAAAACCTACGCCGCACGCGGAGAGTTCTTTGTAGGGATACAGGCAGTCTGGTCTTTTCGGGTCGAGCACCGCATATGCTTTCGGCAGGGTTGTTTCCGGGCGGTGGTGGTCGCAGACTATCACATCTATGCCCAAGCTTCGTGCATGCGCAATCTGGTCAAAAGCTTTAATACCACAATCCAAAGCGATTAGTAGTGTGATCCCCAATTCAGCTGCAAGATTGATTCCATCGAAGGACAGTCCATAGCCTTCTTTGTACCGATCGGGGATGTATGCTTCTATAGGAAATTTTCCTTCAAGAAAGTCGCACATTAAAGCCACTGAGGTGGTGCCGTCCACATCGTAATCGCCATAAATCATGACGTGCTCCTGTTTTAAACGCGCTTGTTCAATGCGTTCCACGGCACGCTCCATATCCATCATTCGATAGGGGTCGTGCAGGTGGTTGAGGTTAGGCCTGAAGAAGGATTTTGCAGCTTCAAAAGAGTCTACCCCGCGCGCTACGAGCAATGCGGCAAGCAAAGGATCTTTTGTGACCGCTGCGGCGAGCATCTGAACCGTGCCAGCGTTGGGCTGTGGTTTTTGGCGCCACACCATTACTTTGTCTTTTTGATCAACGAGGTTTGTAGCTCAACGCTGTATTTGTGAATGGTTGAGAAGAGCTCTTTTAAGAAGGCATCTGAGAGTCCAGCTTCGCTTCCGTCACTGTGTTCGCCAACGAGTTTCATCCAACGCTTCATGTGGAAAATGCTCATCCCTTCACGTTCTTTGATGTTAGCGATATCCTCAACGATGCGCATACGTTTGCGAAGTACATCGACGATTTGTGTGTCTAATTGGTCCAATTCTGAGCGCAACTGCGCCAATTCTTCATTGGTGAGAATAGGGACATCGCTGTGAAATTTTAACTTTTTCATGAGTTGCCCCACTGCTTCAGGACTGATCTGTTGACGAGCATCGCTCCAGGCATCGTCTGGGCTAACATGACTTTCAATCATGAGACCGTCCATGCCTAAATCCATGGCTACCTGGCTGACCTCGCTTACAAGACCTCTATCGCCTGCAATGTGGCTCGGGTCACAAATGATTTTAATCTCGGGTAAAAGCGCACGTAAATCGAAACTGTGCTGCCAATCGGGCGCATTTCTATACATGCTCTTAGACGAAGAAAAGAACCCTCTATGTACCGCAGCAACATGACTAATCCCTAAATTCTGGAAGCGTTCTATTGCCCCTGCCCATAACCCGATCTCAGCATGAATAGGGTTTTTTACAAGCACAGGGATATCTACGCCACGCAGCGCCTCTGCGATTTCTTGAACATAAAATGGATTTACAGTCGTACGCGCACCAATCCACAAAACATCCACGCCTGCTTTTAAAGCGACCTCAACGTGTTGTGCATTTGCGACTTCGGTAGTAACCGGAGTATTGATGGCACGACCGGCATCAATCAACCATTGCATGGCTTCCGCACCAACGCCTTCAAAGCTTCCAGGTTTAGTTCTAGGCTTCCAGACCCCGCCGCGCAATAAACTTATAGGCGTTTGTG
>CATAQZ010000170.1 GCA_949487015.1 Flavobacteriales bacterium UBA4585 | reverse complement strand
TGTAGAAGAACGGTTTAAAAATGCCTGAGATAGTGATAGGATTGAAACCATACTGCGCAAAATGATAGACACCCATTACGGTCACCGGAACCAATGCCGCAGTAAAAGGAAGGTACGGTACCGACTTTCCACGTTCAGTCACAAGTACCACCCCGTAATAAAAGGCAATAACGAATACCCCATTCAGCGCGGTAAATTTTAGGCTAGAATCTAATAGATCCGAAAAATAGATTCCCGGAAGAAAAGAAATAAGCCAGAACAACGGCAACGGATATTTCAGAAACCATCGCACGTTCCCTTGTGGCAACACTAAAAAAAGCACAGAAAGGGCAGCCGCGCTCGCGATAAATTCTATCGGTAGATAGACTTCAGCAAAGGGTAAACTCAGTTTTATCGAAAGGGGAGCGAGGCAGGCTAACGCTAAAAGCATATGATCTAAAGCTTGCTTTTTAGCAACGCCGTAAGCCAAACCGATAACGGCTAGGGCACTCCATATCAACTCCCAATACGCGTCCCAATAAAGCGTACCCGCAAGCAACAGGAACAGTACACTGAAGGCAATGGAAGTTGTGGACTTTTGCATCACATTTAAGATGTGCTAGCAGCCCACAATTTTAATCCACCTGCTACGAGAACGGCACCCAGCATTCCAATAACCCATGCAGGAAGACCGACCGGTTTGTCAACTGGCATCGCTGGAGAAATACTGTATGATTTGGGAGCCGGGGCATCTTTATACGATTTCAATTCTTCCAGTTTGCGTTCTGCATTTGTCAATTCTACTACCGCCGTTCCATACTGACGTTCTTTTCTGAAAATGAGCGCCGCATAGGCGAGCGAGTCCGATTGCGCAGCAAACCTTAAAGAGTCTAATGCCATTCGCAATGCACTTTCTTCAGTTTGGAGAGCGAACTTACGCTTTGCCATCACATCGAAACTCATTCCCACATTTTGTCGCAACATCGACTGCTTGATGGAATCCGTGACTGCCACGGCATGATTCGCAATGGTTGCAGAAAGGTCAGCTTCCCTACTACGCACTTCAACGGCTACAGCTCCATTTCTTGTTTTACGAACAGAAAGATCAAACGGCTTATCATAACGTTGTTCTATCGTTTTTAATACGACTGGACTTTGCATGAGCTCTATGTGCGCATCCACTTCTGTCGGAGATCCGAAGCCAATTCCATTTTGCTCAATTTGCTTTTCCAACAAAGTGAGCGGAACAAAAAAAGTGGCTTCAGCGGAGTATTGAACTGGGCGAATCGTCGCAACCACAAACAGTATCACTCCAGAGAGTAATGCAATGACTAATTCTTTTCTATTCATGTTCAAAATTCTGTAAATGCTTCATTAAACGTTGCTCCACACTTTGCGGAAAATAAGCAGAGCTGTGCGCTTCCGCCTCAAAATAGCCTTCTTCTAAATCCGTATGGGCGCGCATGTGGATCGTGAAGCGCTCCTTACACCACTGCTCGAAGGCTCTGCCCAATAGGCTGTCTAAAATGCGTTCTACCCTTCGCTCGCATCCGGGCTCAACAGGAGGAGGATCAGGAAGTGTCACGTTTGGAAAATACTCTTTTACCCAATGATTTGCGACGAGGAATTGCTCAAGACCTTGCTCATTTTTTAGCGATACCAAGGATACTACTTCAGTTGCGGTATAACGGTTACGCTTGGTCAAAGATAATTGGTTTTCATCCATTAACAGATTGATACAGAAGTACTTCTCTGAATTTAATAGAACTGTTTTTTTAAACGCAATCAAAAAGAATTTCGCGGTCCAAACACGCTTAGATGCTGTTAGTATGAAAAAATCAAGGTCGTCATCCTTAGACTGGACACCCGATTTCGAAAGTGAGCCACTTAAATAGACGCCTTTTACAAACGGAAAAAGCGCAATAAATCTACCCACTCTTCTCGCTAACTTCAGTCGCTTTTTGTTCAAACGCTCGTGCTT
>CATAQZ010000169.1 GCA_949487015.1 Flavobacteriales bacterium UBA4585 | reverse complement strand
GCGACCATTGTAGCTGTTCAACACTTGGTAACGCGTTAAATCAATCGGGTTATCTGTAGTCAACTCAGAATACACCTTAGGATGCGTTTTACCGTGACCCGTAGCGTTGTATCCACCATTGTTGGTAGGGAGCTTTTGCTTGATGATATCGGCTTGGATGGTTACACCCAAGTGAATCGCTTGAGAAGATAAATCGGCAGAAGTATGGTAATCTACACCGTCTACCTTAAACGCGTCATTACGCGTGTAACACCACAAGATGGTTGCCATGCCTAGTTCATGCGCACGTTCGAATGCCGCTGCAACTTGCTCAATCATTTCGCGGCTTTGAGGATGACCAAAGTAAATAGTCGCACCTACAGCACACGCTCCCATGTTCCATGCTTCATCTACAGATCCGTACGGGCTTTGTAAGAATGTATTTGGGTGAGAGAGGTATTCGTTGTGATTGATTTTCACAACAAACGGAATTTTGTGGGCATATTTACGTGCCACTGTTGCCAAAACACCATAGGTCGAGGCTACCGCATTGCATTCTGCATCGATTGCCATCTTAACGATGTTCTCCGGGTCAAAAAACATAGGGTTTGGCGCGAAAGAAGCACCAGCGCTATGCTCGATTCCCTGGTCAATGGGAAGTATACTTAAGTACCCCGTGTTGGCCAAACGTCCAGTGCCGTAGAGGCGCTGAAGTGAGTTCATCACTTGAATACTGCGGTTAGATTCTGTGAAAGATTCCGTGACAAAGTTGCCAGAAGGTAAAATCGCCAAAGAGTCTTTGGTGATTGCCGTAGAAGTGTGGTTCAACAAAGCATCAGCTTGATCGCCTAGCAACTCTCTAATTTTGTCAATGGACATCATAATTCTTAGGTGTTTAATTGAGCCGCTAAAATAAACGAAATGTTTTAAGCGTGCACCCTAATTTAGAAAGGATAACCTATACCTAAAGCCAAATTAAAATCACGCAATTGTGGTGCTGTAATGACCCAGTTTGATCGGTCTACAGCGCCGGGGTGGTGTAGCTTTAAACCTACATCTGCACGAATAATGAAAAATTCAAGATCGTATCGGAGACCGTAGCCAGTATTGATGCCTATTTGTTTGTAGAAACTGTTCCAGCTAAATTTTCCCGCCTCAATTGCGGCTTCCTGTGCACCGGTGAAGGAGCCAGTATATGTTCTGTCGTAGAGCCACATGTTCCCTGCATCAATGAATACAGCGCCTTTCATGGCGCGTTGTATCGTGAATCGGTATTCCAGGCTTTGGACCAATTTTATAGGAGCTGCAGCGAAAAAGCCGCTGCTCTGAAGCAAATCCTCACTCGTCGCTCCAGGGCCAAAGTGGTAGGCGGTCCAGCCGCGCAAGTCGTTCGCGCCGCCCATGAAAAAGGATTGCTCAAAAGGGACAAATCCAGAGGGACTGTTCCAGCTTTGTGCCACACCCAAAAAAGTACGCGAGGCCAGTTGTCTTTTTCGAACTAAACTTCGGTACGTGCGAAAGTCAATACTTGTCTTGACAAACTGGGCTATGGGATTCTCATTCCACTGGTTTAAACCGATTGCTCCTACGAGATGCCCACCTGTTTTTACAGAAGCGTTTAGAAAGTATCGCCATTGTACGTTTTTCCAGCTTTTCGTGTATTGATAGGAAGTTGCTGCGAAAATGATGTTTTGGAAACCGACGAATAGAAAAGGCGCTAGTGCAGTGTCGTTTGCGAAATTAATACTGACAAAAGAAAGTTGTGCAGGATTGAAAACATGCTTTGCACCTTCTCGTGTCCAACTGTATTCAAGGTTGGTTGAAAAATTAAAACGGTTGAATTCCTGCGCGCGGTATTGGTAAGCGACCTTAGTTCCTAATTGCGTTTTAGGTTGCCAAAACTTTGCTTGCTTTGGTGTTAGTCCTTTTGGTAGCAGGAGCTTAGGTAGTTCTAAAGAGACTCCTGCATTGAGTTCACGCGCATCAATAAGCCAGGTGGTATTGGTGGAATTGCGTTGCTCAGTAAGTGCTCCACCGAGTGAGATCCGTACCGTTTCTCCGCCTTTGAAAAGATTTCTATTGTCCCAATTAAAACTACCGCCAATCCCTAAACTTCCGCTATTTCCGAGCCCTTCTAGGTTTGCGCTAACCGAACGTTTGGGGAGAGGCACGAGGTTGAGTGTAGCGTGTAAGGTGCTGTCTTTAGGTTGCATGTTAAATTCTACCGTTTGAAAGACGCCAAGACTATTGAGGTTTTTATACGTTGCACGGAGTAGGTTTTGATCATAATAGGCGCCGCGCTCGAGATAAATTTGTTCGTCGATAAATCCAGGACGGAACAGTCTCTTGTTTTGAAGAACGTCTATTCCATGATTGGTCCGGGTACTGTCATTTATGGCATTTGAATGCTGAAAAGAGTAGGTGGGACGGACTGTGATTTTTGAAATCCGTTGACGCTCATCTCGGCCTCCAAAGATGAATGGGTCAACCACTGCAGTAATGGTGCTTGCATGAGGTCCTGCAGTGGTATCGATCTCGAAATAGACCCAACCTAATTGGGCAGTGTAATACCCCTGATCTTTAAGGAAATTTGTTAAGGTTAATTGCTCTTCTTCTACACGTTCGGCGTTCAAAGGATCAGATAACTCTAAACCTTTGGGGTAAAAGGCAAGTGCCGAATCTATGAAGCGACTTGTGGAACGTAGGTAGTACTCCGATATTCGGTATTGCTCCCCCGTAGTAATGTGGTAATGTGCAACGACTTTCTTTCCTTTTTGCATTGTAAACGCGGTGTCCTCAGCGTGGTAAAAGCCTAGGTTGAAGTAGTGCTGTTTTAGTTGGGCAGCTGAAGCATTAAAAGCCAAGGAGTCGTAATATGCCGGTGGTTCGCCGATTCTCTTGAGCCAATTCCCCAGTCCATTATCACCCAGTGTATTCCCCAGTCCATACAAACTCAAAAACATTCGAATATTGCCTAAGCCCTTGTTTGGACGCTGACGCATGATGTCGAAATCGTCATCACTCAGTGTAGGGCGCCCGTTGATACGAATATCGTTTTTCACAAGTAACGGCTTTTCTGTGGAGGCCTGTTGCAAGCCGCTACAGCTCGATGTAGTGAACAAGAGTGCTGCCCCGAAGAGTACGGGGTAGAAAAAGCGGTGTATTTTAGCTGTAAAATTGGTCAACGTGCTCACTAAAAATCAAGAAAAATTAATCCGCAGCCTTGCTCTACGCAAGAACCGAAAAAAGTCGGGACTATTTGTAGCGGAAGGTTTGAAGTTAGTCAAGGATTTGATCAGTGCGGGGTTAGCAGTCGAAAACATTTTTCAGACTGAAGG
>CATAQZ010000168.1 GCA_949487015.1 Flavobacteriales bacterium UBA4585 | reverse complement strand
GGCCAATTCAACACCACCATCGACGTTTCCACCTTCGCCCGTGATCTCTATATCCTACGTATAACAACACCTTCGCTTACGTATGCAGGGAAGTTTATATTGATAGATTAGGAAAAGTCTTAACGCACCAACGTCACTCTGACCTTCTTCTTTTTCAATCGTTGGTTATTTGTGCGTTCCATCACTCGATGGGCGATGGTGCGTTTTACTGCAACAAAAGCGCAATTCTGCTGGAGTTCTATAATTCCCAATTCACCCTTCGTTAGTCCTCCAGTTTTAAAGAACATTCCAGCAATATCGCCTTTCGAAATCTTGTCTTGTCGTCCTCCCGTGATGTATAAGGTACTCCAAGCATCGACGTCTTTAATCTTAGCGGCACGAAGCGCTTCTAAAGATTCGGTTTCAGGATCGGCGGATTTTATAAAGCCCGGTAGACGCTTCCCCTCAGTGTGGAGCACATAAGCCGCACCCTCGGCATTCATACGTGCTGTCCGTCCGTTGCGGTGCGTGAATTCGTTGGAATGGTACGGAAGCTCGAAATGGATGATGAATTTAATCTCTGGAATATCGAGGCCGCGGGCAGCTAGATCAGTGGCTAAAAGTAATTGACATGTGCCGTTGCGAAACTTTACTAAAGCGCGTTCCCTATCTATCTGTTCTAATCCACCATAAAAACATTCGTGTTCAATGGCATTGTCAAATAGGTAATCACTGACTTCGTGCAGCGACTCCTTGAAGTTGCAAAAAATAATACCCGGCTGTCCTTTTAATGCATCGACTACTGAGCGTAACGTTTCCAATTGTTTCCCTACGGGTGATGCAATGGTCTTCACCGTTAACTGAGGTCGATGCTGATTCAAATAATCGATCGTTAATGGATCGTTTAAACCTAAAAATTTGGGGATTTCCACCGCGTCCGTTGCTGACGTTAGAACGCGTTGTTCAACCGCTCCTAAACTCCGAACAATCTCAGACATCTCGCGCTCAAAACCTACTTCGAGGGATTTGTCGAATTCATCTAAAACCAGCGTTTTGATGCGGGTTAAATCCATATCATCACGGCGAAAGCGATCGGCAATACGTCCGGGTGTTCCTATCAATAGCGCAGGTCGGTGTTTTAAGTCTGCTTTATCCAGCGCACCTGAACGGCCACCGTAGACAGCATTAATTTTGAACCCAGAACCCAATTTTCGTGCTACTTGTTCTATCTGCATGGCAAGCTCACGTGACGGCACCAAAACAAGCGCTTGAACTTCGGATATATTTGGATCTAATCGCTCAATAATGGGCAATAAAAAAGCCAATGTTTTTCCACTTCCTGTCGGCGATAAAACAGCGACATCGTTCCCAGCATAAATGGCTTTTCTAGCCTCAGTTTGCATGGGGTTTAAGGTGGATATATCAAATTTTTCTAGGAAGCTTTTAAGTACTTCTTTGCGTTTAGGTTGCTCTGCTTTCATCTGCAATTATTTAGGATGGCTCAATGAAGATTTATACTTCAATTGAAGTCCCATCAGGAAGTTACGCAAATACTGTCCTTTTACGTAGCGGTAAGATTTGTGTGACGGTTTTCTGAAGAATGCGCTGAGTTCGTGGGGGCTGAGCTTACGATCAACCAATGCAAAAATCTCTAGCATATCCTCCGAGCGCATATTGAACGCGATTTTTAACTTTCGCAGAATGGTATTATTACTCATTTCGTCTTCAGGCACTGGCGGCGGTCCTTCTTGCGCTCCTCTGCGTTCTATGATAATCCCGTTTAGAAAAATGGCCAATTCACGATCGGTCATCATAATAAATCGGTCTTCTTCTTCTTTGCCAGCCCATCCCTTATATTGAACCTCACTCACTTCAAAACCTGTAGAGGCAAAAAGTGCAACAACATGGTCGTAGTGGTAGCCAAACAAATACCGTAGGCGTCTGTAAATATCATTATTGATCATAAAAATGCCCTCGAATATAGAGTTGGCTTCGCTTTTCGTCCGCTATTTATTCTTTTACCTCAGGTACCGCGGGTCCTGCTGGTTTTCCCTTTTTCGGATTGGGTAATGCATCATAAATAAGACGATACTTTGTAGGTTCGCGCTTCTTGTTTTCGCGCTTCGGCTGCTCGCCATCCCCTTTTGAGCGGGGAGATTTGCGATTCGATTTTCCATCTTTAGCGGCGCGTGAATTCTCTCGCTTAGGACCACGGTCATTTCTCCCGCCGCCTTTTGAACCGGATTTACCGCGGCTCTGCCCCTTCCAAAAAGGACCCTCGCCTAATTCCGAAGGAGGTTGATCTTTCTCTAATTCACGGTCAATGAGCTGCTCAATCTTTGAGAATTTGAACATGTCGTCAGCACATACCAACGTCACTGCCATTCCTTCAGTTTTTGCGCGTGCTGTACGTCCTATACGGTGTACATAATCTTCCGCATCGCCAGGTACATCATAATTAATCACTAAGTCAATTCCTTTGATGTCAATCCCTCTAGACATAACGTCCGTCGCAACCATAATACGGGTCTTTCCACTACGGAAATCACGTAAGGCTTCCTCGCGTGCATCTTGCTCGTAATCGGATGAAATACCCTGACAAGCATAGCCCTTCTGTAATAACGTTCGGGCCAATTTCTCCACCTTCTTCTTCGTCGAGCAAAATATTATGATGGCTTGAAAATCGTCCTTATCACCCAATATATGGCGAACTAAAGCCACCTTCTGCTCTTCGTGCGCGAGGTATACCTTCTGAGTCACGCCATCCGCTGGTTTTGAAATAGCGACACTAATCTCGTCCGGTTCACTTAAGATTTCCTTCGCGAGTTTGCGAATCTTAGGGGCCATTGTTGCGGAAAACATTAAACTCTGGCGCTCCGCTGGTAAGGCATCAATTATTTTAATGATGTCGTCGTAGAAACCAATGTCCAGCATGCGGTCGGCCTCATCGAGGATCAAATGTTTAACCGTATCGAATTTCACGTAACCGCGTGCCATGTGGGCCATTAATCGGCCCGGAGTTGCTACAATGATATCGGCACCGCCTTTGAGTGCATCCGCTTCTGCTTCCCAGCTTACACCATCGCCGCCGCCGTAAACGGGGTAACACGATGCATTCGTGAAATAGGCAATCCCTTGAATCTGCTGATCAATTTGAATGGCCAATTCACGCGTGGGGCACAAAATAAGCACCTGTACACCGTCGCTCGGTGCATCAGCAATCTGGTTTAATGTAGGTAATACGAAAGCTGCCGTTTTCCCCGTTCCTGTTTGCGCACAACCGATCAGGTCTTTTCCGCTTAATATGGTGGGTATGGCTTTTATCTGAATCTCTGTCGCCTCTTCAAAGTTCATGTAGAACAAGGCATCGAGTATGGTTTCGTTTAATTTAAATTCTGAAAATTTCATTCAATTAGTTTAGGCTTAAATACGCCACCAGTTCCACTGTATTGGAAATGGCTAAGGACGAAGGGCCAGTGCCCACCGACCATTGCGTGCGGTCGATCGTAAAGGTCGCAACCCATTCACTGTTTGTACGTTGAACGACGCGAACACTTATAGGATGTGTTTCATCTCGCAAGGTAAGGCCTCCTTGCATGTCGTAGGTAGTTTCATCACCTATTTTCCCCACAAAATCAATTTTATCCGCTGTAAAACAAATAGTTGGGAATCGGCCCACGTCAAGATACTCTTGCTTTTCCTTCACATTCTTATCCCGCGCAGCGATGGAAGTTTTAAACGTATTGGCAGGAAGGCATGCTTCGAAAGAAGTCAACATACCCGAATTCATCAACGCCTGACCTTGAACGTCTGAAAAACTCCCCTTCACCGTACTGAATACAAACTCCTTTATCTCAAAAGAAACAGATCCTGTCAGCTGTCGCTCCACCGGTTGTGCAACTAGTGCCGTAGAAAACAGAAAAAGGGTCGAAAATAGTAAAGTCCGTATCATCTTAGAGAAAATTATTAAAACCATGCTCCCTTAACAACTGAAGACGGGGTCCATGTTCGATAAATTCCATAGGAAGTTTGTGTGTGATGCATTTTCCGGGGTGGTCCAATTCTGCCATAAGTGCCTTCACCGCGCCGGCTAATCCGCCCAATCCTGTACTTTCTTCAAAAACGTGTATTTCATCAAAATCGGACAAAATCGCGCCAAAATCATCAAAAAATGGCCAATTTTGCGCCAAATGGAGGTGATTTTCGCCTTTTTTCATTAAATCTGAAAGTGCACCCGTACTTATCCAAAGGCTGGACCCACCCGATTTTTGCAACCATTCGTAGGCATGAAAATCTGTGGGTATTCCTCCTTCAGTTCGCGCCTTAGGGTAACGAATAAACAGTGGCCCATCTAAGGGCTGTGCTACAGCCTCTAAAAGCATTCCCTGTAATTCATTGCCGTTTCGTGGACTCCATACCGTCGCCCCAGGAATGTTCATCAAAAAATCTCCGTCGAATACACCGTGATGCGTGGGGCCGTCAGCTCCCACCAAACCTGCGCGATCAACCAGGAAGACCACAGGTAATTGCTGAATGGCTATGTCGTGGATGATTTGATCAAAGGCGCGTTGTAAAAATGTACTGTAAATATGCACCCATGGTCGTCCTCCGGCAGCAGCGATACCCGCCGCAGTAGTCACCGTATGTGCTTCGTTAATTCCTGTATCAATCAGTCGGTCTGAAAAGCGTTCGCGCAATGGGGCAAAACCACTGCCTGCAAACATGGCCGGACTGAGTATTTGAAGGTCTGCATTCGATGCCAAAACAGCCTCCATAGTTTCTGCAGCCCACCACTGAAAAGTCGTTCCAGGCTTGTAGGACTTCGGCGGACTCAAATCCGGACGCTTCGTCTTAATGTGAAGGGTCTGCGGGCCCGGCTGTGCCAATACCTGCTGCAGTGCATCCACCAGGGCCCGCACATCATTCCCCTGCTCGAGGAAGGTGTAATGCCAACCTAAGGATTGCATGTAGGTACCGTAGGATTGTTCGTTGTGTAGCGCACCGACCGTTGGGTCAATACTACCCTCATTATCGTTAATGATGACTAATACATCTGCGCCCAAAGTACCTAGGTGGTTAAGCGCCTCAAAGCTTTGACCGCCGGTAAGGGAGCCGTCGCCAATGACTGCCACACGTCGCCTCGTTTTTTTTGCGATTTGATCGGCAAGACAGACACCTGCAAGGGCTGAAATGCTTGTAGATGCATGACCCGCACCAAAGAAATCATAAGGACTCTCGTCGCGCTTAAGAAAGCCAGAAATACCCCCCGGTTTGCGCATGTTTGCCAATTCGTTCATCCGACCCGTAAGGGCTTTGTGCACGTAAGCTTGGTGTCCTACGTCCCATACCAACACGTCTTCGGGCGTATTCAAAACGTAATGCAAAGCCACCGTCAATTCAGCAACGGCAAGGGAACTTTCGAGGTGTGGAATCTTATCCGTGACCGCAGCGACAACCTGCTCTACCAAGGAATTGGTAAAGTCTTTTAATTGCGGTGGTTCTAATGCACGGAGGTCTGCGATCATGGCTCAAAATTAGCGCAAATAAAAACCCGCGGCGCTGCGCGCCGCGGGTTTTTCACTTTAACGCTTTTTACGGTCATTTATTTAAGCGAACCACCGCGCCATTGTGCGCTGAATGCGTTCAAATAAATAGTACATCACCGGTACAATTACTAAGGTGAGGAAGGTTGCGAATGTCAAACCGAAGATGACGGTCCAGGACATTGGGCCCCAGAAGACTACATTATCACCACCAAAGAAGATGTGCGGATTGTTCTCACTGAACAGGGTGTAGAAGTTGATGTTCATACCCGTCGCCAATGGAATCAAACCTAAAATAGTTGTAATTGCTGTAAGCAGTACCGGACGTAAACGTGTACGTCCTGCTTCAACGATCGTCTCAACCAGCTCAGGAACTGGCAATAAAGCTTTCTCATCCAAGCCTAATTCTACTCGCTTACGCGCAGTCAGTTGCTTGATAAAGTCAATCAATACGATAGCATTGTTAACCACAATTCCCGCAAGCGATATAATACCAATCATAGTCATCATGATGACAAATTCCATGCGGAAGATGACCAAACCAAGTAATACTCCAATCAAAGAGAAAACTACCGTAACAAGGATAATGAACGGTGTAGATGCAGAATTGAATTGGCTTACCAGAATTAAGAAAATCAAGAAGACTGCCATCAATAATGCTCCAGAAAGAAAGCTCAATTCTTTGGCTTGCTCTTCCTGTTCGCCTGTAAAGTCTACATTCATACCAGATGGTAAGGTGTAATTAGCCATCGCTGCCTTGATCGCATCAACCGTTTCCGTTGGGTTTGCTCCTTCTAGTACATTCGACTGGATGGAGATTACACGTTTCAAATTCTTACGCTTCACAGAAGAGAACGTCGATGTTTTCTTCGCTTTTGCCACTGCTGAAATAGGCACTTGCTTAATTCGACCCGATGCTTGATCACGGAATGTGATTTTCTGATTCATCAAATCTTCCACATTATATCTGTACGCGTTACTCATACGAATATTAATGGGGTAGTCGTCCTCACCGTCTTTGAATCGGCTTACTTCTTTACCGAACAATGCAGTACGCATAGCATCGCCAATTTGCGCTGAACTTAAGCCTAAGGCACGCGCTTTTACGCGGTCCACTTCGATAGGCATTTCCGGTTTACCGGTCTCAACATCGAGCTTCAACTCCTCTATACCTGCGATGCGTTTCGCATCGATAAACGCACGAATTTCATCGGCCGTTTCGACCAATTCAAAGTAATTATCACCACTGATCTCAATGTTAACCGGTGGGCCCGTTGGAGGACCATTGCTGTCCTTATCTACAGATACAATCACTCCAGGGTAATCACTTAAGGTCTCACGAATCTTATTCAAAACATCCGCGGAATTCACACGATTCCCCTCAAGATCTATACGGTCTGCAAACTTGTGGAACTGAACAGTAATTTTCGCTTTGTTCGGCGTCTGCGCCATCGAAGGACCGGCATTAGGGTCTGAAGTCCCTTCACCAACCTGAGCAATAATAGATTCAACCATATAGTTCTGAGCTTCACCGTTATCGTCCGTGTATTCATACGACTGTACAATGGCCATTACTTCTTTTTCCAATTCCAACGTCACTGCGTTCGTCTCTTCAATATCAGTACCGATAGGCATTTGTATGTAAACCATGGCCTGGTTAGGCATATTCTCAGGGAAGAACAACGTCTTCGGAGGGAAAGCGCCGAGTAATACCCCTGAAAAGATGAGGAGAACTACAGTACCACTAAAGAAGAAAATTGGTTTCTTACCGCTCAAAGCATAAGCCAACGTCTTTTTAAACCCATTCTCTAGCTTAGGCAAAGCAGTACCCTGGAACCATTTAGTTGCCGGAACCACGAAATAGGCATAGATAAGTGCAAAGCCGCCGCCGTAGACAAATAAGTTACCGAATGCCATTTTACCCGCTCCATAAGCAATCCCTACACCGATAACGATCGCTATGATCGAACGAATAGTGAGTTTTCTCTTATTCAAGGGCGATTCTTCTACCTTCATTAAGGCGGCTGTTAATCCCGGATTGATAACCAATGCCACAAAGAGTGAAGAAGACAATACCGTGATCAAGGTCAGCGGCAAATACTTCATGAATTCACCGAAGAGCCCCGGCCAGAAGGCCAGTGGTAAAAATGCTGCTAGCGTTGTTGCGGTTGAAGCTATGATCGGCAAGGCTACCTCACCAGCACCCAGTTTCGCGGCTGTAATACGATCGTAACCTTCGTCCATGAATCGGTAAATATTC
Source organism: Flavobacteriales bacterium UBA4585 (assembly GCA_949487015.1). GTDB lineage: Bacteria > Bacteroidota > Bacteroidia > Flavobacteriales > Schleiferiaceae > UBA10364. Next base: position 12,356 of record CATAQZ010000168.1, on the reverse strand, counting down.
TCTACAACCACAATTCCATTATCAACAAGCATTCCCAATGCTAATACCAATGCGAAAAGCACGATGGTGTTTAGGGAAATGCCCAAAGCATTCAGAATGACGAAACTCATCAACATCGACATCGGAATTGCTATCCCCACGAACATCGCATTGCGAAGTCCCAAGAAGAACATCAATACCAATACCACTAATAGCATACCGAAAATGATGGAATTTTCAAGATCTGCCACCTGCGTTTTCGTTTGCTCCGAAGTATCGTTTGTTACTGAAATATTCAGATTGTCCGGGAAGTAGCCGTCTTGAGCCTCAGCCAGCAAACCTGCGATTTTTTCACTCACGATAATTTGATTTTCACCAGAACGCTTGAATACATCCAGCATCACCACCGAAGCGCCGTATTGACGTGCGTAGGATTGACGCTCAACTTCATCGAATTCAATCTCTGCAACATCTCCTAAACGGACCAATTGCATTTTTTCACTCTTAATAATCACATTTCGCAATTCATCCAAATCGCGAATCTCACCAACCACGCGAACGTTTCGGCGGTAGCCGTCTACAAGAAGGTTACCCCCTGAGATGGTCATATTTTCGTTTTGAATTGCGCCAGCGATATCGCGGAAGCCCAGCTGCATGCTTTCCAGCTTCTTACTATCCACTAAAACGCGTACTTCTTTCGCATCAATACCGCGGATATCCACCTTTGAAATCTCGGTCAAATCTTCGATTTTTTCTTCGAGGTATTCGCCGTATTCCTTCAATTGGTCCAATGAAAATTCACCCGACATATTGATGTTCATGATGGGCATTAATTCAGAGAAGTTCAATTCAAAAACATTCGGATCTGCAGGTAAATCTGTAGGGAAGTCTGGCTGACCCATAGCCGCATCGACTTTATCTTTTACTTTACGCAGCGCTTCATCCGGGGTCACATCAAAATTGAATTTGACCTGAATGGTAGAATACCCTTCTACCGAAGTAGAGTTGATTTTATCCACCCCTGAAATCCCGTTAATTTCCTTCTCTAATGGACGTGTGATGAGTTTCTCAATATCCAACGGAGAGTTTCCTGGATACGGCGTCCCTACATAGATTTCTGGGGTTACAATCTCCGGAAAGGCCTCCGAAGGCATCGATGTATAACTTCTAATACCTGCGATAAAAATGATCGCGGTAAGCACAAAGACAGTCATCGTGTTCTTCACCGAAAAGGTAGAGGGACCGAACTGTTTAATGAGACTTTTCTTTTCTTCCATGCTAGTGTAGCCTGTTTAGATTATCCTATAACAACGTTCTGGCCGGTACGAACGCTACGCGATCCCTTGTCCACAACTACGGTTCCTGCTTCTAGTCCCGTTAAAATTTCTGTTTTTCCTTCAAAGGTCAAGCCTGTGCTAACCCAGGTTTTTACGACCTCATGGTGGCTTCCGCCATCAACCGCTTGTAGCGTATAAATAAAGTCATTGCCTTCAACGTCTTGCTGAACGAGGCTTGCTGGTACGGTTAGCGCCGCTGCATTGCTATAATCTTGAAGCGCGACATGCACCATTTGGTTCGGCTTTGCACCTTGGCTAACCGGAAGACTGACGTTTATAGAGAAGGTACGGTTGCCCTCCTGAATGAATTGCCCTACCTGGAGTACCTCTGCAGCTACCTCGTAGTCCATAGAAGAGAAAGCGACATTTGCTGGCGTTCCGACACGAACACGATTCGCATACGACTCAGGAACGTCAGCTTTAACATACACTCCCGAAGTGTTTACTAAACGAATTGATGGCATTTGAGGACCTGCTAATTCACCTTCTTTCGCGAAGATGTTATCGATTGCTCCTGCAAAAGGTGCACGTATTTCACTAAGTGCAATTTGCTCTTTTAAGGTAGTTACCTTTTGAACCAAGCCGTCGTAATTATTCTTAGTCTGTAAGTATTGAATCTCTGAACCGATTTGTTCGTTGATCCACAGTTGCTCTTGCTTCTCGAAAACGGTTTTTGCAAGCGCCAATCCATTTTCTACTTCCTTTAAAGACGACTTGAGAAGGTCTGTATCCAGCGTCATTAATAATTGGCCCTTTTCAACGCGCTGTCCATTGCGCACATAAATCTTTTCCACTTTACCGCTGGCTGTTGGGTACAGATTAATGCTCTTATCCGCGACCACAATACCAAAGACATCGAAATAATGGACAAAGGTTGATGGGGTTACCTCAATAGACGTTACGCGGTCGTAACGTTCGACTGTATCTAAGGCAATCAATTTTTCATCGACAGCAGCAATTTCTGCATCCACTGTCGCACGCACCTCAACAAGGCTGTCTTTCTTTGCCATGAGCTCCTCCATGGTACCTGTAGATTGTTCTGGTGCACCACACGATGCGAGAACTACACTTCCTAATATGAATCCTAATTTTTTCATGTTCCGGTATTATTGCTTTTGCTGTTTTGTCATTAAATATTCCAGTTCGGACTTCTTGTCCAATGCGTTTTGCGCCGCCATAAACATTGACTGCAGCGCATCTTGATATTGGGTTTCGGTTTGTGTCAATTCCGTAGAAGACGCTAACCCAGCATCATATTCTTTACGTCGCTGGTCGCGAATGCGCTGCGCCAACGCCACATTTTCTTTTTGTGCTAAAAAATTTGCGATTCCCTGATGGAATTCATTCACTAAAGCCCCGTGTTGCATAATTAGGCCTTCCTCCAATTGCTGTAATCCGATTCTTGCTTGGTCTCGTTGAATCTTCGCCTCCTGAACCTGCGCACGTCCATTTCCTGAAGAAAATAATGGAACGCTAATGCTTCCTGCAACCAAACTGCTGGGAATATCAACTGAAGCGTCCCCAAAAATATTGGCTTCACTACTCATGTATTGAATATTGTTCTGGTAGCTGACACCGATTGAAGGCAAATAGGCCAATTGCTTATTTAATACTTGCAGCTTTGCACCCTCCACTTGGTTTGCCATACCGAGGTAGTCCACAGATTTTGTGGGATCAAATCCTAAGGTCGTCAATGTGCTTGCTGCTGCAGCGCTCACGACTAAATCTTCCATTTTATCTGCAAGGAATACCGCTTGCTTTACCGGGTAACCCATCTGCAACTTCAGCAACATCTTCGCGACATTCGCTTGACCTTCGCTGTAACGCAATGCATTATCAATGTTATTGTAGTTCAACATCATTTGATCTGCATCAGCTTTACTCACTAAACCTGCCTCATTCATTTTCTTCATTTCCGAAGCGAGATCTGCCAAATAGTCTTTGTTAGCCTTCAAAACCGCAACACTTTCTTCACTAAGTAGAGCCAGGTGGTAGGCTTTTGCTACTTCTCGTTTCAGCTCTGCTTTGCTCTGGTCCATGCCTATTTCCGCACTTTCCTTCAACACTTGAGCTGCCATTAATGCGACAACATAAGAGCCGTCAAAAATCAACTGATTCACCACCAATCCACCTTGAGCTTGATAATCCGTTCCGAAAACCAATTCGTCTAACACGCCGTCGCCATCAAAATCAGTGACCAACGCACCCAACTCTACATTATAGATATACTGTCCACTAGCCGATGCCTGTGGCAGACCAACAGCTAAATTTTGGAGGTAAATCTGACGTGCACGTTGAATTTCTAATTCCGCAATTTGCACACCATAGGCGTGATCTAGGGCGTACTCTTGTGCCGAGGCAAGAGTGAACTTCTCTTGCGCTTGGCCCATCAAAGCGCTGAAAATCATGCTGAAAAGCACTACTGTTTTTCTCATTATTGTGTTGCTATTAATTGATTCAAATATTCTAGTCCATTCGCAGTTGCAATTCCGCGAATGTGATAGCGCAAGCTGGTCTTGCGCAATTGGTCCAATTTGATATGCTCGTTTGAAATCACTCCTTCGTGTACCGCCAAAACATGACCGTAATACAACAGTGAAATGTGGTCGACATGGAGATCCTCACGGTACAACCCTTCGTGAATTCCGCGCTCTAAGTTGCGTTTCGTAACTGTGAAGACGGTTTCCTCGCGTTTGGCCTTCATACCGTTTGCGATAGATGGGTAATAATGTTCTAATTGATGCAACAAACGATCCTTGTCGTCGCGCATATGTACCTCAGCAAAGCGCTCCATTGCAAAAAGCTGGTCGATGGCATTCCCTTCAATACTGGAAATGGCTTCTTCGAGCTCAGACTTCATAAAAGCAACCACCTGTTCGAATGCTTTCTCCAATAAATCCTCTTTGTTTTTGACGTGTTTGTACAGCGTCTTTTTCGACATACCACAACTGCTTGCAATCTGGTCCATGTTCACACTCTTTACACCGAACTGCAGAAACAATTCGATGCTAGTAAACAATACACGGGACAATTCAGATTCCATTCAATTCTGTTAATTAGGTATGAAGGTTAACCCACTATGGAAACAAATGTTCTGAAAAATGTTTCTAATGTTTCCCGTTTCGAACAACTTTCGTGCCAAAGCCCGCTTTTTTTCAAAAACGGATAGCAATCGTAATGAAATATCACGCCGAAATAGCATCTTTGCTACAAACAAGTTGTATCATGAGCATCAAACACCTCTTACTATCGCCGCCTATTGGCACCAACATCACCGTTAAGGGATGGGTTCGCACCTTCCGCAGCAATCGTTTCATTGCTATAAACGACGGTTCTACCCTTGCCAATCTGCAGTGTGTAGTCAATTTTGAAAAAGAGGATGAAAATGAACTCAAGCGCATCACGACAGGTTCGTGCCTGTCCATCACTGGTCAGCTTGTGGAAAGCCAAGGAAAGGGACAAACGGTAGAAATCATTGTGGATTCGTTTGAGGTTTTAGGGGATGCTCCTGTCGACGACTACCCGCTCCAACCAAAAAAGCACAGTCTAGAATTCCTGCGCGAGATCGCGCATTTACGCCCGCGCACGAACACCTTCAGCGCGGTGTTCAGAGTGCGCCATGCTCTTTCATTTGCCATCCACAACTACTTCAACAAAGAAGGTTTTGTCAACTGGCACAGCCCTATCATCACAGGATCTGATGCCGAAGGTGCGGGCGAGATGTTCCGAGTCAGCACCCTCCCTGCATCAGGAGGCGACCCTGCTGAAGATTTTTTCGGCAAGGAAACCCATTTAACCGTAAGCGGTCAACTAGAGGGTGAACTAGGGGCATTGGCTTTAGGAAAAATTTACACTTTCGGACCGACTTTCAGAGCAGAGAACTCAAACACAACTCGCCATTTGGCTGAATTTTGGATGGTTGAACCAGAAATGGCCTTTCATGATTTAAACATGAATATGGACCTCGCTGAAGACTTTTTAAAATACTGTCTACGCTACATTCTGGACAACTGCCGTGAAGATTTGGCGTTCCTGGACAGTCGCTTTGCAGAGGAGCAAAAAGGGAAACCCCAGAATGAACGCGCGGAGCAAGGCCTCATTGAGAAATTAGAGTTTGTAGCGAATAATGATTTTGTTCGTCTTTCGTATACCGAGGCCATTGAAATCCTGAAAAATAGCAAGCCTAACAAAAAGAGGAAATTCAAATACCGCATTGAAGAATGGGGCGCAGATCTTCAAAGTGAGCACGAACGTTTCTTAGTTGAAAAACACTTTAAGGCACCTGTAGTTTTGTACGATTATCCAGCATCGATTAAGGCGTTTTACATGCGCTTAAATGAGGACGGCAAAACTGTACGCGCCATGGATATTCTTTTCCCTGGAATTGGGGAGATTGTTGGAGGCTCTCAACGCGAGGAACGCTACGATATTCTTAAAGAAAAAGTCGCTGCTGTAGGAATCCCAGAAGAAGAACTCTGGTGGTATCTCGAAACTCGAAAGTTCGGTACATGTGTACACAGCGGTTTCGGGCTAGGCTTTGAGCGCTTAGTCCAATTCTCGACTGGAATGGGCAACATTCGTGATGTCATTCCATTCCCTAGAACTCCGGGTAGCGCAAACTTCTAATACGATTCCCCTCCTAACTTATGCTAAAGCAAACTCTTGCACAAAAACTTCAACAGAAGCTGAGTCCACAACAGATTCAGCTGATGAAGCTTGTGCAATTGCCTACACAAAGTTTAGAGGCACGAATCAAGCAAGAGATTGAAGAAAATCCCGCTTTACAAGAGGGGAAAGAAAAAGGCGAAGACACCTTTGAAAACGATGCTTCCGATGAGCGCGAAGTGCGCGACTCTATGGAGGAAATTAATTGGGACGATTACCTTGGAGACGACGATACACCCGATTACAAAACCAAAGCCAACAACTACAGCTCAGACGATGAGTTGTATGAAGCCCCTGTCATCGTTAACGAAAGCTTTCACGATAGCCTCATTTCACAATTGCGCCTCCGGGACTTAAATACCGAGGAATTGGAATTGGCCACTTACCTCGTCGGGACGATTGATGACGATGGACTTTTACGACGCGAACTCATAGATATCGTCGATGACCTGGCCTTTTCTCAAGGAATTTTTACCGAAGAAAAGGAGCTGGAGAGGCTTCTCGAAATTATTCAAGATCTAGACCCACCAGGAGTCGGAGGTCGCGATTTACGCGAGTGTTTGATACTCCAATTGGAACGCAAACGTCCTTCGTTCAAAGTGAATCTCGCCCTAAGCATTCTAGAAGATTATTTTGACAGCTTCGTAAAACGTCACTATCAAAAATTGATGGACCGATTAGGCGTCAATGAGGATGAACTCCGCGACGCTATCGACGAAATCGGAAGGCTCAACCCAAAACCGGGAGGCTCTTCTAATCTTAGTCGACCCACAGAAAATGTCATACCCGATTACAACTTAGAGATTGTAGACGAAGAGCTTGAACTAACGCTAAACGGGCGTAACGCTCCTGAATTAAGCTTGAGCAACCAGTACCGAGAAATGCTTGAGCACTATAAAGCAAGTAAGGAGAAAAATAAAGCAGAGAAAGAAGCCGCGCTGTTTGTCAAGCAAAAATTGGACAGCGCTAAATGGTTTATCGACGCTATTGTACAGCGTCAACAGACCTTAATGCTTACCATGCAGTCCATTTTAAATTATCAACGCGATTATTTTCTTACCGGCGACGAACGTAAACTTCGTCCCATGATACTTAAGGATATAGCCGAAGAAATAGGTATGGACATCTCTACGGTCAGTCGTGTAGCTTCTAATAAATACATTCAAACACCGTACGGTACATTTCTCATTAAACGGTTTTTCTCCGAATCAATGACTAATGCGGACGGAGAGGAAGTCAGCACCCGTGAAATCAAGAAAATACTAGAGGACACCGTCGCTGAAGAGAACAAACGCAAACCCATGACCGACGATGCACTGGCAAAAATTCTAAAAGAAAAAGGTTATCCCATTGCCCGTCGTACCGTTGCTAAATACAGAGAACAGCTCGATATTCCAGTGGCTAGAATGCGAAAAGAACTCTAAATGCAAGGTTTCAAACACAGCTTTAGTCAGTTCATCAGCTACCTGTTTCATCCCGGAATTATGCCGACTGTTGGCGCCTTATTTGTGCTTTGGTCTGTTCCTGAGACCTATTCCTGGACTACTATTTTCAAAATAACCTCTACTGTTTTCGTGGGTACCTATGCATCGCCACTGATCGCAATCGTTTTATTTCGCGTCACAAAAATCATCTCTAGCGTGCATCTAATAGAGCGTGAAGACCGCATCTATCCCTACATTACAGGTGCAGCTTGCGCCTTCGCCACTGCTGCGTTTCTTAAAAAAGCCATGGCACCTGAGGAAATTTACCTCAGTGTTTACGGCACTGCATTCGTACTTATTGTAAGTACCATTCTCATCCCTTATTTCAAGAGTAGTGCGCATATGGCGGGAGCAACCGGGTTCTTTGCATTGTTCTTACGATTGCATCAGCGATACGGTGTAGGAAGCCCCGAATTCCTGCTCCTTCTATTACTTATTTTAAGTGCGGTTGCTTGGTCCCGAATTAGTCTTAAAAGACATACACTTCAGGAGCTTCTGTCGGGCGGTTTACTTGGGTTTTCTACCGTTTACGCGTTGCTCTCTCACTAAAGCTAAACGTTTACTCATTTCACTTGTGTAAGACGAAGGAATTGAAGATATTTAAGGTTCAATTATTCAGGCTTACAAACACTCACGTTCATGAAAACATTGTTTAGAACACTTTTTACCGCTTTAGCGCTCGTATTCTTCGTTCAAAATGCTTCGGCATCGCACAACGCAGGAGGCGATCTTCAGTACGAGTACATCAGCTCTACAGGTAACAGTCACAAGTATAAAATTATCATGCGTCTGTATCGTGATAACAATGGTATTACATTACCGACAAGTGCAACCATTTACGCTTGTTCTGCAAACTATGCTACGGTAAGCACCACGTTGACAGAAACCACTCCATCAACGAGCGGTTCAGGAGTAGTTGCGCCTACCTTGTTTGATTGTGTAAGTTCATCAAATGCAGGTGTGACCATTCACGTTGTGACCTATGAGGGAGAAATTACGCTTCCCGGTAATGCTCCAGATTGGACCTTTGCTTTCTCTACCTGTTGTCGTAACCCAGCTGTAGACAATATCGTCAACCCATCATCTCAAGGTTTTTACATTGAAGCGAAACTGAACAACCAGATCGGTCAAAACACCTCTCCTGAATTTGTAAGTGAGCCTGTACGTGCTTTCTGTACTGGACGTACGTTCAACTGGAAGCAAAGTGCTGTTGAACCAGATGGCGATTCTTTATTCTACAGAATTACTCATGTTAAAGCTGGTGCAGGATCAAACTGTACTCCTACCAATATTAATTACGCAGCAGGATGGACGTACGATCAGCCGATCACCACATCACCTGCGAACTCACTTTACATGCACCCGAACACAGGGTTAATTACCTTCAAGCCTTCAGCCGTAGAAATTGACGTAATGGCTGTCACCGTAGATGAGTACCGTTACGACTCCGTTCTTTACGTTTGGCGTAAGATTGGTGAAGTAAACCGTGATATGCAAATTGCCATTGCATCTGCGTGTACTCCGAATGCGCAAGCAGGGGTCCAGCTAGACTACCAGGCACCTGGGATCTACCAAGACCCTGATAATGGTCTTCCAACAGTAGATTACAACTGTTTGGATTCTACGGTAACCTTAAAATTCAAAGTAAAACTAGACTGTTCATCTATCTCTCCTGATGGTACAGACTTCAGATTAACGAAACCAGATGGTCAACCGCTTGCGATTGAATCCTTCACAGCGAATTGTGATAATAACTATGAGGCGACCCAAATGACCATTAAGCTGTTTAAGCCACTATCGAAAAACGGAAAATACTTTTTGTATTCGAAAGTTGGAAACGATGGAAACACCCTATTAAATAAATGTGGTTTCCCTATGAATGAATTTGATACGATCCAGCTCAATGTGACTGGATGTTTCAATGCTATTTATGAAATGGAAAACGTAACCATTGAAGAAGATAAAAACCCTGTTATCGAATGGAGTGCGGATACTTCGTCTTACCCAGACTACCTTTTCCAAGAGTGGCAGATCTTCCGTAAAGATCCAGGACAGCCTCAATATCAAAAAGTTGGTACTGTATTCAATCAATACAAATACGACTTTAAAGACAACCAGATTGGCTTTATCAAAGTAGACCAGGACAGCTATGAATACCGCGTTGATATGAAACTCAACGATGACATGCAAGGAGAAACGAACAGTATTGAAAGTATGCTTCTCGAACGCAGCAACGGTATGGTACCAATCATTGATCCAGATACGATGTCTGTAGATCTTATTTGGAATCAGTACAACGGGTGGGCTGTTGACAGTTACACTGTATTCTTACAAGAAAAAATTGGTGGAACATGGATGGGTGAATGGATTCACGACCACGTAGCTTCACCTCAGAATCCAGTTCTTGCGCCTGACACTACTTACCGTATGTTCTTAGAGCTAGCTCCTGGAGAATACCGCGTATGTGTTAGAACAACTGACCCGATAGATACCCAGTATACTGCATATTCGAACTGTTTACCGATCATCATTAACACGCCTCCTTACCCAGATACTGTAGTAGTGCCAAACTTCATTACTCCGAACGGCGATAACGTGAATGATGGCTTCATCATACAGAACATTGATGATTATGAAGACCTAAGCCAGTTGACCATTTACAACAGATGGGGTGATCGTGTATGGCAAAGCGAATACCTATACGATAATGCCAACCCATGGCGCGGTACCAACCAAAACGGTACGAAGCTCGCAGATGGTGTATACATGTACACCTTAGAATTAGTGAATGCCTCTGACGACTATGAATATTCAGTCAATGGTACCGTCACTATTATGGATGCTCAATAGCATTCTTAACAACGTAGTCCCCACTCGTTAAACACGAGAACACTGGCCCGGCCCCAAAGGGAGCCGGGCCTTTTTTATCTTTGAAGCATGGCTGAAAGTATCCACATCACAAACTTGCTAAAAACCCTTCCGAACAAACCGGGGGTGTATCAGCATGTGGATAAAGCCGGCAACATTCTCTACATCGGTAAAGCTAAGGACCTGAAGAAGCGTGTGAGCTCTTACTTTACAAAAAGTGTAACGAGCGCACGTATCGCAGTTATGGTGCGGAAAGTAGCGGATATAAAGGTGATCGTCACAGATTCAGAAGGAGATGCACTTCTACTCGAAAACAATCTCATAAAAGAGCACCAACCCCGCTACAACATCAATCTTAAAGACGATAAGAGTTACCCCTACATTACCATACGTCGAGAACGGTTTCCTCGTATTTATGGACTTCGTAACATTATCAGAGACGGAAGTGAATACTATGGGCCTTACCCTAATGTAAAGGCCATGAAAGCCGTACTTGAGCTGATCCGCCAGATGTATCCGACCCGCACCTGTAAATACAATCTGAGTGAAGAAAATATTGAAAAAGGGAAATTCAAAATTTGCCTAGAATATCATATCGGAAATTGTAAAGCCCCTTGTGAAGCATTGCAAACGGAAGAGGAATATGAAGCAGATGTTAGCGCCGCACGTAATATTATCAAAGGACAACTGAGCTCCGTCAAAAGACATTTAAAAGAGCGCATGATGAATCATGCCGAGGCTTTCGAGTTTGAGCAAGCACAGTTATGTAAAGAAAAATTGGACGCGTTAGAAAAATATGCTGCAAAGAGCACCGTCGTCAGTAACCAACTCACGAATATCGACGTCTATAGCGTTAGTATGGACGCTGAATTTGGATACGTGAATTACTTGCAAGTTATTGAAGGTGCTATTGTCCAAAGCTACACTGTAGAAATCAAGAAAAAGTTGGAAGAAGAGCCCCAGGATTTTCTGCATATCGCAATACCTGAAATCCGCTCTCTCTTTGGTTCCACCTCGCGTTTAATCTATACTTCACATCCGGTCAATCTACCTATAGAGGGCAGCACTTTCACCGTTCCTCAGAAAGGTGAAAAACGCAAACTCATTGAATTGAGCATTAAAAATGCCATGTATTTCCGGCAAGAAAAACTGAAGAATATTCAAATTGTTGACCCCGATCGGCATGTGAAACGCATAATGACGCAAATGAAGCAAGACTTGCGTATGCCCGTTGAACCTAGACATATTGAGTGTTTCGACAATTCGAATATCCAAGGAACAAATCCAGCGAGTGCTTGTGTGGTCTTTAAAGACGGTAAACCTTCAAAAAAGGACTACCGCAAATTCAATATTAAAACGGTAGAAGGTCCGGACGACTATGCTTCCATGGAAGAAGTAGTACACCGCAGATACCGTCGACTTCAAGAAGAAGGTGAGCCATTGCCTCAGCTCATTGTGATTGACGGAGGTAAAGGCCAATTAGGCGCTGCGCTTAAATCGTTAGAGCGACTAGGGCTGCGCGGGAAAATTACCATCATCGGTATTGCAAAAAGATTGGAAGAACTCTATTTCCCTGGGGATCCCTATCCGTTGCATTTAGACAAGCGATCGGAAACCTTAAAAATCATTCAGCAAGCTCGGGACGAAGCACACAGGTTCAGTTTAAATCACCACCGTTCACGTCGAAGTAAGGGTGCATTTAAAAGCGAGCTAGAGGGCATCAAAGGCATTGGCCCGGAAACCATCAAAGACCTTATCAAGGTTTTTAAGAGCGTTAAGAACATTAAAGCTGCCTCTCCTGAGCAATTGCAAGAAGTTGTTGGTCACTCAAAAGCAGGGATTCTTACTTCCTATTTTTCGTCGATCAAATAGGTCTCCCAGCTGACGTGAAAGAAGAGCACGGCGGTTTCGTCGCGTTCGTTGAAATATTGAATCATTCGAGCTACTGTAGCAACGATTTCTTTTGCCTTTTCGATGCGTTCTTTAAGAATCACTTCGATACTGTCAATATAAATGGCTACGC
>CATAQZ010000167.1 GCA_949487015.1 Flavobacteriales bacterium UBA4585 | reverse complement strand
CCCGCAAGTCCATCGAGCAGTAAACGAAGAAAAATGACGCCCAATGCTGAAAAATGGGGTAAATTTTTCATGACAATAATCAGGTTATTTCTGAAGTTTAAGAATGTCTTCTTCGGATTATCTGCGCTTAATGTGGCTCCTCCCAGATGATAAACGGTACTTTCAGGCTGAACCCATACCTCAAAACCCGCGCGTTGCATTCGCCAACACAGATCAATCTCTTCCATGTGCGCGAAGAGCATGGGATCTAGACCTCCTAAGGTTTTAAATACCTCAGTACGGACCGCTAAACAGGCCCCTGTGGCCCAAAACACTTCTTTTGGGGTGTTGTATTGACCTATGTCATTTTCGAGCGTACCAAACACCCTACCGCGACAAAAAGGGTATGCCCACCGATCCATGAATCCGCCGGATGCTCCTGCATATTCAAACTGCTCTGGAGAACGGTCCCAACGTATTTTCGGTTGTAAAGCTGCACAGTCAGGATGATTTTCAAAGTGCTCAAGAATAGGGTTAAGCCATCCAGGAGTTGTTCGAACATCGCTATTTAATAATATCGAAATAGGCTCCTGAATTGCCTTTAAACCTTCGTTGTATCCCCCAGCATAACCAAGGTTTTCGCCAGTCTGGATGACGGTTATCTCGGGGTGATTCTCATTTAAATAAGCAAGGCTTTCGTCTGAACTGTTGTTGTCTATGACGTAGACGTTATGAGGAGCACTGTCTTTAATTACGCCCGGTAAATACGTTTGAAGCAACGATTTTCCATTCCAATTTAAGACGGCTACGGCGATGGCAGTACTCATCCTGTTAATTATTGAATTGGTCAAACCAGGTGCCCTGATTCCCAATAATTAATGAATTTGAAATTCGCTCTCCGAAATTATCTCTGCTGTATTGTGTTGAAGTCGCATCGATATCTGGTCCTGTATTTGAATGACGGGACAAATGAAATTGCCACTTGTGATCTTTTACTTCACCCATAGCGCTGCTGTGTATCAATGTATATTGACGGCCGACTAACTCTTGATCAACAAATACAAACACCTGGTTTTGCTGTATTGGAGTACTTGAGCTCACCAGTCTGTCGTATTGCCAGATTTGATAGGGGTAGTTCTTTCCGTCGAATGGACGTTCCTCAACTAAAGAAGGTGCACCGTATTGCAAAAAGACGCGACCCATTTGGGTTCTATAGCCAGGTAAGGTCTTTGACCCAAATTCAGCATCTACCTGATCCACAACCCTTTTGTAACCTATCCAAGATTCTAACGCTTGGTCTGGTGCTTTCTCCTGCCAAAAACGTGTCAAATAAAATGCAGCCCTAGCGGTATCCATGGACTCCTTTAGATTCATTAACAACCTGCGCTCAGCCAGCGACGCCAGTGGAGCAATCATACTAAGGTATTCAGGTACTTCGTCCCAATTTCCCCAAGATTTTTCGAAAGTTGCTCTCGTTAGTACACCTTCTAATAACGATGCATCAATCAACATTTCATCATTGTACCACATCAATGACTCCGAGGCCTCCTTAATCACTGTACCACTAGCATCTAAAAGTTCAGTTTTGATGGCATAAGCGCCGCTATTTTGTCCATCCATTGCGTAGCTTATGCGAATTGGATTTACCCCATCCTGTAACCTTTTGAATCCTTGCGTACCACTTACTGCATCGCCTGAAGCATTTTGAAGCTCGTACCTGAGGACATATTGTCCTTCTTTAATGTAAACCTCAGAATACCATTCAATGGGGACATTTTCGAATACAGGTAAACCCAAGGATGGCTTAGGAATTACTGCACTGCCTGATTTTTGGTAGACAACGTTGTCCGATTCTAGCGTATCTAAAGCAATAGGATCGGAAAGATAATAGGCCTCCTCTCCTCCAAAACGTAAGGTATCTTCTAATTCGATGAAATCGCCCGTAACATCGTCTGTAATAACGATTTTCAAGACCTGATGGGTCCAATCTTCAAATGCGAATGTGCTTTTTTGAAGTAATAATGGAGCTCCAGAGGCACTGTCTTCTTGCGCGTAGTTAAAGGTAAAAGCATCTAACTTTCCACCGGTTTGCACGACAACTTTAAAAGAGGTAACCCAATTACTATCCGCATTTAATTCAAACCCTATAGTACTGGCATCTAGTGTCGTATATAGATCTACATAAGGTTTACCTTGAGCCGTGACATACATGCTAGGATCCAGTGATAACCTCATATTCTGAGCGTGTACAACACAAGTCGCAACGAGAGTTACTAGTATAATTTTTACTTTTAGAAGCATACCTCAAATATAATTGCATAATTATCCTTGCAAACAATCAAATCCTGTTTAAATTTGCCGCCCACTCGAGAAGTTTTAACAGCTTCTCATCGGAGAGATGGCAGAGTGGTCGAATGCACTGGTCTTGAAAACCAGCGTACCGCAAGGTACCGGGGGTTCGAATCCCTCTCTCTCCGCAAGCCCGGGGTGCCAAAATGTACCAAAATGCTCAAAACCAACGTTTTGGGCATTTTTTTTGTCCAAACCGGTGTGCCAAAATGCTCCAAAATGCCCCCTTTTTGGGTTGCTTAGCGGGTTGCTTTTTTGAAATGTAAAAAAAAGCAACCCAGCAATGGGACAAAAAAGAACATAATGGTACTGATGTTCAGTGATTTACGAGTAGGTTTTTTCGTCTAAGTTTACCACTTTTGAATTGGAAATGGAGGGCTTAATTAACGTTAAGTCAGATGTACAACGAAAGATCAAGTTATTCGCTGGTGTTTTTAATCAGCAGAACAAGACCAAAGAAGAACGGCGAGTGTCCTATTTTCTTAAAGATTAACATTAATGGGGATAAGACTAGGTTTCCGGTGAAACGTCACGTTCTTCCTCAAAAGTGGGATTCCAAAAGGACGAGAATGAAAGGACGTACTAAGGAAGCCGAAGTGTTCAACAACTATCTTGAAGCGATCAAGTTGAGGGCCAACAAAATGTACAATGAACTGTTGGCGACGAATGCCGAGGTGACAGCCCAAATGCTGAAAGATGCCATTCTGGGAACTAACGAAGCAAGGCCCAAAACCATCATCACAGTATTTGATGACTATGTGGAACGTCTTAGATCCCTACTTGGTAAAGAAACCACATATGCTAATTTCCAGAAATATCGAACGACTCGTAATCACTTCCAGGCCTATTTGCAAAAAGCCTACAGAGTGAGTGACGTAAGCCTCAAGCGGATTGACCACAGCATGATTGAAGGATTTGAGCATTTTTTGAAAACTGAAAAGGGCTGTAGCCATAATACATCAATTAAGTTTCTTCAAAATCTCAAGAAGATCACCAAAGATTGCATTAAACGAGGTTGGCTCATCAGGGACCCGTTTGTTAACAAGGGTCTATCTCTCAAGGAAGTTAGCCGCCCATATTTAAACGAAGAGGAATTGAATCGCATGATGAGTCTTAAGTTGCCTTTTGAGCGCTTAGAACGCGTCAGAGACTATTTCTTGTTTGCTTGCTTTACCGGCCTGTCATATGCCGATGTAAAGAAGTTCACTAGAAAGGAAATCGAAATCACCGATTCCGGTAAGTGGATTAAAACCCGCAGAAAGAAAACTGGTGGCGTGGTTTACGTTCCGATTTTGGATGTGGCCTGGCAAATCATTCAGAAGTACAATCCCTATTTCGATCAGCTCATGCCTGAAGATCCTGTGCTCCCTATTATGAGCAATCAGAAGATGAACGGCTATCTGAAAGAAATAGCGGATTTAGCAAAAATATCGAAGCAATTGAGTTACCACATCGCAAGGCATACGTTCGCCACAACTGTCACCATGCTTAATGGTGTACCTATTGAGACGGTGAGTAAAATGCTTGGACATAAAAACATCACCTCCACTCAGCATTATGCAAGGATTGTGGACAGCAAGGTCAACAAAGACATGAAAGTCTTGGCTGAACAGTTGGATGGAAAGATAGTCTTGAACTGGAGTTAAGAACTACAAAGCCCGCAGGAGTATTACCTGCGGGCAATAAATAATACTATGTACGAAGATAAATTCAGAGTTAAAACCTACGGATTCGGTGAGCTTGCCCAGCTCTACCTTCCCGATGCTACTCCCATGAGCGCATCCAACCGACTACGCATTTGGATCACCAGGAATAAGACCTTAATGGACAAGCTTCATAATCTGGGTTACGTCAAAAAGACACGCTTACTTACGCCAGAAATGGTCAAAGAAATCGTTGCTGTGATTGG
>CATAQZ010000166.1 GCA_949487015.1 Flavobacteriales bacterium UBA4585 | reverse complement strand
GCCATCTGATCTTCGTAACGCGGATCCGGAATAACAGCCAGCTTATACAAAGCCGAAGCCTCGATGCTGTAAAAGCCAAATTCTTCAACTACACGGCCTTGAACCTTATAGAGTCCTTTACCGCGGAATGGAAATTGAGCAGCAATGTTTGGAAAATGTACGCTATCTAGAAAATCCCCGTTCTGATCTACAAATGTGGCGAAATTCATACGGTCTCCTTTTTGCGTCTTTGTATCCTTGACCGTAACCAGGTAGCCATAACTAATCACAAAATGTCCTAGCTTCTCTGGCATCTCTACGGCTGTAGTTCCTTGATCCATAGGTTCATCTGCTAATAAAAACGGATCGGCCAATGGGAACCCAAGCAATTCTATTTCGTCGAAAGCTCGCTCTAATGCCGATTGCTCCAAGAGCGGAACCTTGTAGTCGTGCGAACTGACCGTTCCTTTAAACAGACTAGGTACTGCAGCGGGCACAGCAGACTGTTTATGTCCCTTTAACATGTGGTGCGCTTCCCACAATAATGTTTGTTTGGCTACGCCTGTAAACCTAAAAGCGCCTATTCTGATCAGCAGTGATAATTGTTCAATGCCAATAGGTACGCGGTCTATAAAATCTGTAAGATTACTAAAGGGGCCTCCCTCCTGTCTTTCCCGACCTATGGTCACTCCTACGGTCTCATCTAAACCGTGCAGCAAAACAAAACCTAAATAGATTGTTGTTCCGCGAATGACTGTGGGGTAATCGCCCTGCTGTACACATGGAGCTTCCACTATTCCGCCAAGTTTCCTGGCCTCGTGTACATAAAACTCCGTACTGTAAAAGCCGCCGAAGTTATTGATGACAGCCACCATGTACTCCAGAGGATAATGTGCCTTTAAATAGAGGCTTTGATAACTTTCAACAGCATAAGAAGCACTGTGTCCTTTAGCAAAAGCGTAGCCCGCAAAACTTTCTATTTGACGCCAAATATCCTGTGCCAATTCCAAACTATACCCACGTGCTTTACAGTTTTCAAAGTACTGATTTTCAACACGTTTAAACTCCTCTCTTGAACGAAATTTCCCAGACATACCGCGGCGCAAAACATCTGCTTCACCCAAAGACAAACCGGCAAAATAATGGGCCACTTTAATCACATCCTCCTGGTATACCATCACCCCAAACGTATCTGGCATAATATCAAGCAATACAGGATGTGCATCTTGACGCCGCTCTGGATCGGTGAAGCGCAATATGTATTCGCGCATCATGCCACTGTTACTAACCCCCGGGCGGATAATGGAACTCGCTGCAACTAAACCGAGGTATGTATCCACCTTTAGTTTCTTAAGCAGCATACGCATCGCAGGCGATTCGACGTAAAAGCAGCCCATGGCCCTGCCGTCGCGCAAAATAGATTTGATTTTCTCATCCTGCTTGAATGCCTGTAAGTTTCGGATGTCTAGGAGTCTATCCTCTGGTTTATTCTTACGAACAATGTGCAACGCATCTTGAATTTTAGAGAGCCCGCGTTGACTAAGGATATCAAATTTGTGCAGTCCAATATCTTCTGCCACCACCATATCAAATTGCGTTGTTGCAAAGCCTTTCGGTGGTAAAAAAGTCCCTGTATGGTAATGTATGCTCTTTTCAGCAATCAAAATCCCTCCAGCATGAATGCTTAAATGGCTTGGAAATCCCTGGATATATGTGCTGTAGCGTAGTACGAGGTGGCCCAATTGGTCCAATTCATTGCTAGTAAACTTCCCCCTACTCAATTTATCTATCTCATGTTTAGGCAGACCAAACACCTTCCCCAATTCACGAACTACCGCACGGTATTGAAACGTATTGTAGGTAGCTAGTAGCGCGGTATGCGGAAAACGTTTAAAGATGTATTGGGTAATATCGTCTCGATCACGCCAGGAAAAATCAAGATCAAAATCTGGAGGAGATGTCCGGTACAGGTTAATGAAGCGCTCAAAATACAAGTCCAATTCAATAGGGTCTACATCTGTGATTTTCAACAAATAAGCGACAATACTATTTGCCCCACTCCCACGCCCCACGTAGAAATAGCCGCGTTTTTGGGCATAGTTTACAATGTCCCAGTTGATTAAGAAATAGGACACAAAGTTCTTCTTTGCAATCAGTTCCAGCTCCTTCTCTATACGCTCCTTTACTTTGAAATCTACCGTTGGATAACGATAAGCTATGCCATCATAAGCCAATTTTTTTAGCAGGCGTAAATCCTTCTGTTTTGAACCGGTGTAGGTCTGTAAGTTCAGTGAGGCTTCATCCGGCAACAAGACAGTACAGTCCTCTAATACCTGTTGGGTCTGGCGTAGTAAGTAAGGTAC
Source organism: Flavobacteriales bacterium UBA4585 (assembly GCA_949487015.1). GTDB lineage: Bacteria > Bacteroidota > Bacteroidia > Flavobacteriales > Schleiferiaceae > UBA10364. The sequence continues at coordinate 15 of CATAQZ010000166.1, read as the reverse complement.
TTCAGCATAAGCACT
>CATAQZ010000165.1 GCA_949487015.1 Flavobacteriales bacterium UBA4585 | reverse complement strand
GACCCTCTGATTAACAGTCAGATGCTATTTGTTAGTTAAACTGGTTAAACAATATAGGGAAAACTTAGTACTTGTGTGTGTTAGCGCGGAAACGGGATTTCTGGCAATCGCGCAAGCGGTGTACGGTATTTACCGTACACCTTTTTTCAATGTCGTAATTCATTGGAGCATAAAAAAACCACCCCGAAGGGTGGTTTATAGGTGTTTCTTATCGCATTGGGCGTCCGCCGCCAGGTCCAAGGCGTCTGTCTCTATCTGTTGGACGATCGTTACCTTTCATACGTTCCATCATTCTACGACCAAATTCTTTTTCGGCCTTCATGAGTTGAAGCGTTTTCTTTGCTCCTAATACGTCAATAAAATCATCGAGGTAAGACTTACGAAGTTCTTCGATGGCAATATGAATATCTGACATCTTATAAATCATCGTTTCTAATTCCTTTTCACTTATTTCTTCATCCTTTTTCAAGCTTAAGAAATTTGCCCGTTGCTTTTCGCGCAACTCATGTTCTTTAGTTTGAAGCTCGTTATATACTGGCCAAAAAGCTTGGCTTTCAGCTACAGTCAGTTCTAATTCCTCGGTGATGTAGGCTACTTTGATCGCCTCAATTTTCTCTTTCTTTTTTTCAAGCTCTGCACGATCGCCCATCTTTGGTTGTGCCATGACCGCTGCTGTAGAAAGCAAGAGGCCAAAAATTAATGTCTTTTTCATAATTCTAAGTATTCGTAATCTGAGTTATAATAATCGTAATACACATCTGCATCAATCTCGACATCAGCGAAATCAAGCGAATCGGGCTCCACAAAGGAGTACATATCCTCAATCTGCACATAGCCTAGGCTGTACATCTCAGCCATTAAATCTTCGGTTACTTCACTAGTATTACCTGAAGTGTTCGGCCAAAAGAATACGGCTAAAGCAATTGCAGCTGCGGCGGTCATGGACCAGCGAACAATATGCATGTAGCGCGACTTCGTTGCAACAACAGGGCTCGTGGTCCGGTCCACGAGATGCTGCTCCGGAATGCGTTGAAGCTTTGCTTTGAGCTCGTTTAACTGAGCATCGCTTGCTGTATATGTTCTCTGTTTATCCATCCTTTTGTTAGAGTTGTCGTAATTATGGAAGGTTTAAAAGGCCGATTAATTTTTCTTCCATCTTATTTTTAGCATGGTGGTAATTTGCCTTAAGTGCACCAATAGAAGTGCCCGTGAGTTCGGCAATGTCCTTAAAGCTCAAATCTTGGTAGTATCGCAATTCAAAAACTAACTGCTGTTTTTCAGGAAGGGTTTCAATCAGTTGTTGAACGCGCAGTTGTATTTCATCTCCATCCCACTTCAAATGCTCCATTGATTGACTTTCCTGTACATCCTCGATTGCTGCGGACAGAAACTTCTTTTCCTTCCGTAGCTCGTTCAAAGCACTCCTGCGAACAATCGTGTAGCACCAGGTAAAAGGGTGGCTATTGCCCTTGAAGTGATGTAGATTTTTCCATATATTAATGAAGGCCTCTTGTAAGGCATCTTGAGCAAGCGCCTCGTTTTTAAGAACACCATGGGCACAATAGAGTAAGCGTTCGCTATACTGCTCCACCATTTGGTAAAAAGAAGCCTCCCACTGCTGTTGCAATAGAAGGCTTTTGATGTCTTTAGTTTCCTCCATCACTGTTTAGATAGGAGGAAGATAGTAAAGGTTTAAGCGGAAGATTACTTTCTAGAGATAACCTTCTGCGCTGCGGCAACTATTGCCTCCGCATTTAGTCCGTACTTCTCCATCAATTGTGCTGGAGTACCGCTCTCACCGAAACTGTCATTAACAGCTACAAATTCTTGAGGAACTGGGTGGTTAGTCACTAAAGTCTGAGCAACGCTCTCGCCCAAACCACCAAAGCGGTTGTGCTCTTCAGCAGTAACCACACATCCTGTTTTAGAGGCAGATGCTAGTATGGCCTTCTCGTCCAGCGGCTTGATCGTCGCCATACCTATGACTTCTGCGCTAACGCCTGCGGCTTCGAGTGCTTCAGCAGCTTGTAAAGCCTCCCATACAAGGTGTCCAGTGGCAATAATGGTAACGTCTGTACCGTCTGTTAATACATCTGCTTTACCAATCTCAAATTTGGCATCAGCAGAGGTGAAATTTGCCACCTTAGGACGTCCGAATCGCAAGTATACAGGACCGTCGTAATCCGCTATTGCGATGGTAGCGGCTTTAGTTTGATTGTAATCACAAGGGTTGATCACGACCATGTGCGGCAACATCTTCATAAGGCCGATATCTTCCAGAATCTGGTGTGTTGCACCGTCTTCTCCAAGGGTTAATCCTGCGTGAGAGGCACATATTTTCACATTTTTACCGCTGTAGGCGATGCTCTGACGAATCTGATCGTACACACGACCCGTAGAGAAGTTTGCAAAGGTTCCTGTGAATGGTATTTTTCCGCCTATTGTAAGACCGGCCGCAATACCCATCATGTTTGCTTCAGCAATACCGACTTGAAAGAATCGGTCCGGATTTTCATCTGCGAATGCATTCATTTTGAGTGAACCGGTAAGATCGGCACATAATGCAACGACATTTTCATTTTGTTGACCTAATTCTTGGAGGCCTGCGCCAAATCCTGAACGGGTGTCTTTACTGCCTGAATCTGTGTACTTCTTCATTTCTTAGTTGATTTTCACTATGGTTGATGAGCCTGGACTCACTCTAAATTCTTTCGTTTTACTGTAAGCGGTTTCCTGCGCAAATTTGCTTCTAAACACGACCATATACTGTCCGGGCTGGAGTTGAAAAACCTGACGCTCACCACTTTCGCTGAGATCAGTTACCCACTCATAGCCGTCTTCTCTTTGCACAAATATGGAACCGTAGCCGCTTGTTCCTGCTTGTAAGGTGACCATACCTGGTGGAGGTACCGCTATAGTTGTTGTCGAACTTGGGTTTATAAGTACACCGCTCTGAAAAATTCTTGGCAGGGTTAAGATTTCTAAATCATACGTACCGCTGAGGTACCGTTGAAGTGTCCCGAAGTCTTGTACATGTAAAATCTCATTCTTACCATGTGGTTTGATGATGCACGAGATTTTAGTGCTTTGTCTGGAGTTTGATCGCAGTTCCAACTGCCCTTGTGGGGTGGAAGCACCGATATGAGTGTGGGTTCCAGGATGAATGACAATACTGTCCACACGAACCGGTGGAATGGTATGAACTACCATGTCGTAGACGACTAATGGGTCTAATACCATGGTATCCGGCTGGCCCTTATAGTTCAAGGTATGCACAAAGCTCTTTCTTACTTTTTGTGAAGTATGATCGTACAGTAAGACTGGAACGTTTGTCTCTGTCGGCTTACCTCGGCTATCTAGGAGGTTGATTTGTGCCGTCGTATTGTCTAAAGCTTGGGAAATAACAACACCAAGAACATTCTTAAAGGTATTTTCATCGGCAGCGTCAAAATATGTCCCAACACATTCAAAGCTGTTTTTAAAATCCTCATCTAAGCCAATTCCAATAACAAATGGCTTAAGAATGATACCCTTTTGTTGAAGACGTTTACTCACTACACATGGATCGCCATCACATGCTTCCACACCATCTGTAATTAAAATGACGATGTTTCTACAATCCTCACAAGGCGGAAAATCATCGGATGCCTTTAAAAGCGAACCAGCGATTGGAGTAGTACCCTTTGGTTTAATAGCTTTGAGTACCCGCTTTATTTTATAGATGTTGCCGTTACTGAACGGTACTTCTAAACGTGTATCAGAACAGTCTTGAGGAGGTACAGGTTTTTGATGACCGTAGACACGCAGCGCCAATTGAAAATTTCCTTCCTCCTGAATCCCTTGCAAGCTATCGAGCATTTGCCCCATCAAGCGTTGTGCAACATCTATTTTCGCTCCACTTTCCCAACGGCCATACATGCTTTGGCTTCCATCGAATACGAATAATATTCTCGTTAGCGGTGGACGTTCTTCTTCAATCTGTGACTGTGCCTGGAGGGCAAGACAGAAAAAGAAAAATACTATGGCGTTGAGTTGTTTCACGATAGACTTAGTAATCGCCGAGTGTTTCAGGATTTTGGCTGAGTGCGTCAGCTAATTGGTCGTCGTTCGGTGCAACACCGTGCCATTTGTGTGTGCCCATCATAAAGTCAACACCGTTACCCATCTCAGTGTGGAGAAGAATACAAACGGGTTGTCCGTTCCCTGAGGCGGCAGTAGCCTCAACGAGCGCGTGTTTCACTGCGCTAAGGTCGTTTCCTTTTGCTACAGAAATAACGTGCCAACCAAAAGCTTCAAATTTAGCTTGAATAGAGCCCATTGCTAAAACTTCATCTGTAGATCCGTCAATCTGTTTGGCATTAACGTCAACGGTAGAAATGAGATTATCTATTTTTTTGGCAGCAGCATACATTGCCGCTTCCCACACTTGCCCTTCCTGTAATTCTCCATCACCATGCAAGGTGTAGACCAATCGGTCATCGTCATTTAGTTTTTTCGCTTCAGCAGCGCCAATAGCGACACTCATTCCTTGACCTAAAGAACCAGAGGCAATTCGAATACCTTCCAATCCTTCATGGGTAGTGGGGTGTCCCTGTAAACGTGTGTTCAATTTTCTAAACGTCGCCATTTCGCTTACTTCGAAGTAACCGGCACGCGCAAGAATCGAATACATTACTGGTGAAATATGGCCGTTTGATAAAAAGAACAAATCTTCACCTTTACCGTCCATAGTGAACGCCTTAGGGTCGTGTTTCATGTGGTCAAAATAGAGCGTAGTTAAAAACTCTACACATCCTAAGGAACCGCCTGGGTGTCCTGAATTTACAGCGTGTACCATTCGTACGATGTCTCTGCGGACTTGGGATACGACGGCTTGTAGGTCTTGTTGTGACATGGGTGAAATGTTATATTCAATACGCAGTAAAATTAAGCCAAAAGAAGGGCCAATTCCCTTTTAAATCCAATTCACATATACACACGTTGCTAACAAAGAATCCGTTTATCTTTGCCGCCCTAAAGCAATTAGTATGAAGTGTGGAATCGTCGGCTTGCCGAATGTTGGAAAGAGTACGTTATTCAACTGTCTGTCTAGCGCGAAAGCGCAGGCGGCTAATTACCCGTTCTGTACCATTGAGCCCAACGTTGGTCAGGTTACCGTGCCGGATTACCGTTTAGAGCGTTTGTCTGAATTAGTCAATCCTGAACGCGTTCAGCCTGCGAATGTAGAAATCGTTGATATTGCAGGATTGGTACGTGGCGCATCGAAAGGAGAAGGTTTAGGGAACCAATTCTTAGGGAATATCCGTGAAACCAACGCGATCATACACGTTCTCCGTTGCTTTGAAAATGAGAATGTAACACATGTCGATGGAAGTGTAGATCCTATTCGCGACAAGGAAACCATCGATACCGAATTACAACTGAAAGATCTCGATACCATCGAAAAACGTCTCGAAAAAGCCAAAAAAATGGCCAAAAGCGGCGAAAAAGAGGCAAAACTGAACGTTTCTACCTTAGAACGACTGATCGCTTTTGTACTAGAAGGCAGAAATGTTCGCGGTTTTGAAAGTTCCGAGCGCGAACAGGAATTGATCAAAGAAATGCAGTTACTTACTGATAAGCCAGTTTTATACTTGTGTAATGTGGATGAAAGCGCTGCTAAATCTGGAAACGCATATGTTGATCGTGTTGTTGAAATGGCAGCTGCGGAAGGCGCGGGTTGCATTCACATCGCCGTAAGCACAGAATCGGATATTGCTGAATTAGAAACCTATGAGGAGAAACAACTTTTCCTAGAGGAATTGGGTCTTGAAGATGCCGGGGTAAATCGTGTGATTCGTGCGGCATACGAGCTGTTAAATCTCCAGACCTACTTTACAGCAGGCGTAAAGGAAGTCCGGGCATGGACTATTAAGAAGAACTTCACTGCACCACAGGCTGCTGGTGTAATTCATACAGATTTTGAAAAAGGCTTCATTCGTGCTGAAGTAATCTCGTACAGTGATTATGACGTATTAGGGAGTGAAAACGCAGTGAAGGAAGCAGGCAAAATGCGCGTTGAAGGAAAAGAATATGTCGTTCAGGATGGTGATGTCATGCACTTCCGTTTCAATGTGTAAAACCTGTGTATACTTTCATGTAATAAACACGCAGTAAAGTCGCGCGCATTCTTAAATTAGGAATCCTGTATTCCAATTTATTTATGGCACAAGAAGCACAATATACTGAAGACAACATACGATCGCTCGAGTGGGATGAGCACATCAGGTTACGTCCTGGTATGTACATCGGTAAGTTGGGCGATGGTAAAAGTCCCGACGATGGAATCTACATTCTACTTAAAGAAATCTTAGACAACTCCATTGACGAATATGTAATGGGCGCTGGTAAGACCGTTGAGGTGAAAATCGCTGATGGTCAGGTGATGGTTAGAGATTTCGGTCGTGGCATTCCATTGGGTAAAGTGGTCGATGTGGTCTCCAAGATCAATACAGGCGCTAAATACGACAGTAAAGCTTTTAAAAAATCTGTTGGTCTCAATGGGGTTGGTGCCAAAGCCGTTAATGCGCTATCTACAGAATTTATTGTTCAAGCGTATAGAGACGGTAAAACGAAACGGGCAAAATTCTCGCATGGAAAGTTAGTCGAAGACGATAATATCGAAGAGTCTTCACAGCGTAAAGGAACAAAAATCACCTTCCGACCGGATCCAGATATCTTCATCAACTACAAATTCATGTTGGAATATGTGGAGAAGATGTTGTGGAACTATGCGTACCTAAATCCTGGACTTACGCTGTACTTAAATGGTGAAAAATTTTATTCAGAGAACGGGTTGAAAGACCTTCTTCAAGATAATCTTGATGGGAATGTACTGCATGACATCATACATCTTAAGGCGGACGATATAGAAGTTGCTATTACCCATGCAGAGCGGATGCAAGGTGAACAGTACTACAGTTTTGTCAATGGTCAGCATACGACCCAAGGAGGAACCCATCAAAATGCTTTCAGAGAAGGACTAGTCACTGTAATGAGAGATTTTTACGGTAAAAACTTTGATGCCGCCGACATTCGTGCATGTGTGATCGGAGCGGTTTCTCTAAAAGTAGTTGAGCCGGTATTTGAATCTCAAACGAAAACGAAATTAGGTTCGCTAGAAATGGCGCCCGGTGAAGTTCACGTTCGAACATTCGTCGGGAATTTCTTGAAAGAACATCTCGATAACTTCCTGCACAGAAATGCTGCTGTTGCGGAGATTCTTTTAAAAAAGATTCAACGTGCGGAGCGGGAAAGAAAAGACTTACAAGGCATTCGAAAATTGGCCCGTGAACGTGCGAAAAAAGCCAATCTTCACAATAAAAAACTTCGCGATTGCCGCACGCATTTAAGTGATAAAAAAGCAAGTGCTAAAGGCGACAGGCGTCTTGAAACCACGGTATTTATAACGGAGGGTGACAGTGCATCTGGTTCTATTACTAAAAGCCGAGATGTCAATACACAAGCAGTATTCTCATTAAAAGGAAAGCCATTAAACTCATATGGTTTGAGTAAGAAAGTGGTGTATGAGAATGAGGAATTTAATTTGCTTCAAGCAGCCTTGAATATTGAAGATGGATTGGATGAGTTGCGTTACAATAATGTGGTGATTGCAACGGATGCCGATGTTGATGGGATGCACATTCGTTTGTTATTGATCACGTTCTTCCTGCAGTTCTTCCCGGAATTGGTTCGTGAGGGTCACTTGTACATTTTACAAACGCCACTTTTCAGGGTTCGGAACAAAAAGGTTACGAGATACTGTTACACTCCGGAGGAAAAAAATACAGCGATAGATGAATTAGGTCCGCGACCAGAAATCACTCGATTTAAGGGATTGGGAGAAATCTCGCCGGACGAATTCAAGCATTTTATAGGAAAAGACATCCGATTGGAACCGGTGATGATAGGCAAAGACTATACTTCTGGGGACTTATTGGAATTCTACATGGGCAAAAACACACCGAAACGTCAGGAATTCATCATAGAAAATCTGCGCGTGGAGAAAAATTTGGAAGAGGAACTCTTTAACTAATGAGCGAAGAAAATCAACCCATTGAAGAAGAATTGAATCCGGAATTGTCCGGTTCAGAGATTATTGAGGAGGAGGGGAACCGTATTACCCGTGTTTCCGGTATGTATCAAGATTATTTCTTGGATTACGCATCCTATGTAATCCTTGAGCGCGCCGTACCTGCCTTAAACGATGGTTTAAAGCCAGTACAACGCCGCTTATTGCACGCCATGAAAGAAATGGATGATGGGCGGTTTCATAAAGTAGCAAACATTATTGGGCAGACCATGCGTTTTCACCCGCACGGCGATGCCTCTATAGGCGATGCCCTCGTTCAGATGGGACAAAAAGACCTTCTCATTGATTGTCAAGGAAACTGGGGTAATATTCTCACTGGTGATGGCGCCGCCGCACCCCGTTACATTGAAGCTCGTTTGACAAAATTTGCCTTACACGTTGCCTACAGTCCTAAAGTCACCGAGTGGCAGCTGAGTTACGATGGTCGCGCAAATGAGCCTTTACATCTACCCATGAAATTCCCCATGCTTTTAGCAATGGGTGTGGAGGGAATCGCTGTGGGATTGAGCACTAAAATTTTACCGCACAATTTCCTAGAATTGATTGATGCCTCCATTAAAGAATTGGAAGGCAAGCCGTTTAAATTATATCCAGACTTCCCAACCGGGGGAACAGCAGATTTTACTAATTATAACAATGGTGAGCGTGGCTCACGCGTTCGGGTTCGCGCGAAAATTTCGCAATTGGATAAGAACACATTGGTCATTACGGAAATTCCTTTCACTACGAATACACAGAGTCTGATCGACAGTGTTTTAAAGGCGAACGATAAGGGTAAAATTAAGATCAAAAAAATCGAGGACAACACTGCAGAGCATGTAGAAATCCTTATTCATCTGCCGGGAGGGATTAGTCCAGATAAAACGATTGATGCCCTGTATGCATTTACTAATTGTGAGGTAAGCATTGCGCCATTGGCGTGTTCCATTCATGAAGACACACCCCTATTTATAGGAGTTAAGGATGTTTTAAAACGCAGTACAGAAGCGACAAAAGGTGTTTTAAAAGCTGAGCTCGAAATTCGTTTGTCAGAACTACGTGAGCAATGGCATTTTGCTTCATTAGAGCGTATTTTTATAGAAAAGAAAATTTACCGCGACATAGAAGAAGCGGAAACTTGGGAGCAAGTGATTGCCTTTATTGCAAAAGGTTTAGAGCCCCATATCGGCCACCTCATGCGTGAAGTTACGGAGGAGGATATCGTTCGTTTAACTGAGATAAAGATTAAGCGTATCTCTAAATTTGACAGCGATAAGGCCAATGATAAAATTTTAGATTTAGAGGGTAAAATAGCCGCGGTTCAGCATGACTTAGCACATTTGATAGACTATGCGATCAACTATTTCAAAGAGTTAAAAGAGAAATTCGGCAAAGGTCGTGGTCGTAAGACTGAGATTGCTACGTTTGATAGTGTTGAAGCCTCCAAAGTTGTCATCCGTAATCAAAAACTTTACGTGAATCGTGAAGAAGGATTCGTCGGATACGGTATGAAGCGTGACGAATATGTTTGCGATTGTTCTGACATTGATGATGTTATTGTTTTCCGATCGGATGGTAAATACAGTGTCAGTAAAGTAAAAGACAAAGCGTTCTTTGGAAAAGACATAATCCATGTGGCTGTTTGGAAAAAAGGCGACGACCGCACAGTGTACAACGCCATTTATCTTGACGGTATTTCAAAAGTTAGCTATGTCAAGCGTTTTGCAGTACAGAGTATCACTCGCGATAGAGAGTACGATGTAACTACAGGGAGCAAAGGATCTCATATCACTTATTTTACATCCAACCCAAACGGCGAAGCGGAGAAAGTGTTGGTGCTCTTACGTCAATTAGCAAAACTTAAGAAACTTAAGATAGATCTTAATTTCGCCGACATAGCCGTGAAGGGTCGAGGATCAAAAGGTAACATCGTTACTAAATTCCCGGTTAAGCGTATTGAGCTTAAGGAAAAAGGTGAGAGTACATTAGAGGCAAGAAAAATCTGGTTTGACCCCACAGTACAACGATTGAATAGCGACGAACGCGGTCGATTGGTTGGAAGTTTCAAAGGTGAAGACCGGCTTTTGATAGCCACTAAAAATGGAACACTTCGGGTAGTTATTCCTGAATTGAGTTTGCACTTTGATTCAGACATGATTTATCTGGAAAAACTGGAGGAGGAGAAGCCTTTAAGTGCTGTGTATTTTGACGGAGAAAGGTCGCGCTATTTTGTTAAACGATTCCTTTGGGAAGGCGGAGATAAAGAAGAAAATATCATTACTGCTCATCCTAAGAGTGAACTGAACTTCCTCTCGAATGATGCCTTGCCAAGAATTCAAATGGTCTATCGTAAAAGTAAAGGCGAAGCTCGTGAGCCGGAGAAAGTAGATTTGGCTGAATTTATCACTGTGAAAGGTATCAAAGCGAAAGGGAACCAACTCACGACAGAAACCCTGAATAAAATTGAATCGCTCGAATCCTTACCAGAACCGTTATCAGAGCCTATTCAGGATAGTGCTGTTGAAGAGCAGGCGCAGGTCAAGGAAAGTGAGGTAGAAAATTCTGTTCATCTGAATGAAACCGAACTCACAGACACAGCTGAAACCATAAAGGAGGCTCCTCCTGAACCAAAAGAAGACGAAAAGGGTTCTTATGGAGCGGACGATGAAGCTCCTCAAATAACTTTAGATTTTTAATATGCGCCCCACGCACCTAACCTTACTTCTTTTTCTAACATTCGGATTATCTGCTCAGACCAGCCTTAATATCACACTAAAGAGTCAGACGACTTATCTTAACGATATGAATGATATCTGGGGATATACTTCTTCTTCAGGTAGAGAATTTGCGCTTGGTGGAACCACTGCTGGTGTTAGCATTGTAGAAGTTACAAACCCTTCAAGTCCTACGAAGAAGCAATTTATTCAGGGGCCATACAGCATATGGCGCGATTTGAAAACTTGGGATCACTATGCCTATGTTACCCACGATAATACCTTTGCTTGGAATACAATACCAGATCACGGCTTACTTATTATAGATCTAGACAGTATTGATAATGCAACACCTACCTTTAAGACTATGAACCCCGTTATTCAGACGCCCTTAGGTAGTATGGATACCTTACAAACGGCTCACAATTTATACATTGATGAAAACGGTTATGCTTATTTATTCGGAGCAAATGTCGGCAACGGTGGAGCGCTAATTTTCGATGTCGCAACGGATCCTTGGAATCCTACTTATGTGGGAATGTATGACGATTACTACTTTCATGACGGTATGGTTCGGGGTGATACCATCTGGGGTTCAGCGGTTTATCAAGGTAAGTTTGTTGTGGTAGATGCTACGGTAAAAGACAGCACAGTAGCCCTAGCTACACATGGAACTCCAAATGCTTTCACACACAACACTTGGATTAGCGACGATAATTCTGTTTTATTTACCACGGATGAAATAGGTGATGCTTATTTAACGGCCTATGATGTAAGTGATTTAGCGAATATCACTGAATTAGATCGTATTCAGACCTCATTAGGGACAAGTGTAATTCCACACAACGCTCATGTTTATGACCAGTGGGTGGTAACTTCTTATTACACTGCAGGTGTTCAAATCGTGGATGCGAAATACCCAGAATTACTCGTGGAAGTTGGGTTTTATGATACCTCACCTTCCTTCTCGGGCAATGGTTTCTACGGTAATTGGGGAGCTTATCCGTATTTTGAATCGGACGCCATTATTTGTTCAGATATAGAAGAGGGATTGTTCGTGCTTGAACCTACTTATGTAGAAGCATCACGTGTTCATGTGGTAGTCTATGATAGCATTACAAGAGCACCGTTGAGTAATGCTGATATAGTGTTCGATATTGCTAGCGATACTTTACAAAGCAGTATTGATGGATTGGCAAATGCTGGAACACATCTTTCCGTATTAGATTCCATAAGCGTAAAACTTGCAGGTTTCGTTCCTCATAAATCCGCTTACCAGTGGCAAGCAGGTGTTTTTGATACGCTAGAAATACCTTTGCTTAATGTGAATAATGTCGGCATTCAAGATGCAGCTCATTCTACAATCGTATTACAGCCAAACCCCAACAACGGAACATTTCAATTAACCGGGGTTGAAGATGGTACATACCAACTTATTGACGGCAATGGAAGAAGACTTGAAGAAGGATCTCTATTGAAGGATTGGTTGACGTTAAAAAATAAGTATGCACATGGTACTTATTACCTCCGCGTGCAATGGGGATCGCAAGCGAAAACGTTTCCGGTAATGCTTCTACCATAAAATCGAAAGCATTAGAAATTCGTGGTGAATCCTTTAGTCATGTAGAAATCTTCAATGATTCCGACCACTTCGTCCTCACTGTTCGCTATTTGGATAAGGTCTGTGTCGTCGGGACTGATTTTACCTGTCGCTTTGAGCGTGTTTTCAATCCACTGCTTTAATCCTTCCCAAAAATCGCCACCATAAAGAATTATGGGAAATTGATCGATTTTTTTCGTTTGGACCAACGTAATAGCTTCGAAGAGTTCATCAAGCGTTCCAAATCCCCCAGGCATAACCACAAAGGCCTGGCTGTACTTTACAAACATGACTTTTCTAGCGAAGAAATAGTCGAAGTCTAAATTCTTATCATGATCGATAAATGGGTTGCTGTTTTGTTCAAAAGGTAAATCAATGTTTAATCCTACACTTGGACCTTTGCCCAGTTGTGCGCCTTTATTTGCCGCTTCCATAATTCCAGGACCACCGCCGGTTATAATTCCAAAGCCTTTACTTGTAAGCTGGCGTGCAATTTCTGTAGCCGCGTCTAAATAGCGAGGTTCAGTGGTGTTTCGAGCTGAGCCGAAAATGCTTACACAAGGCCCTATTCGACTTAGACTTTCATAGCCATGTACGAATTCTGACATTATTTTGAATAATGCCCAACTGTCTTCTGACTTTATTTCGGTCCAGGTTTTTCTTGAATGAATCTTCATAGGTAGATAGTTTCTTACCTAGAAGATACATAAAAGTGCGGATGGATTATTTTAATTCGTTAGCTAAAAATTGGCCTGTAATACTTTCGTCAATTTTTATGACCTCTTCTGGAGTGCCTTCCGCAACGATTCTACCGCCACCTGAGCCACCTTCCGGTCCCAAGTCGACAATGTGATCTGCTTGTTTGATGACATCCATGTTGTGCTCGATAATAAGCACTGTATTGCCGTGTTCTACTAATCTTTGAATGACTTCCATGAGCACTTTAACGTCCTCGAAGTGCAGTCCAGTAGTAGGTTCGTCAAGAATATACATGGTGTTACCGGTATCTTTCTTGCTAAGCTCGGTGGCCAATTTAACCCGTTGGGCTTCACCACCGCTCAATGTTGTGGACGGTTGCCCTAATCGAATGTATCCCAAGCCTACATCTTTTAATGTACGCAACTTCTGATTGATTTTAGGAACATGCTCGAAGAACGGTAATGCATCTTCTATACTCAGGTCCAAAACGTCCGAAATACTTTTCCCTTTGTAACGAATTTCTAATGTTTCGCGATTGAATCGCTTGCCTTGACAAGTTTCGCAATGCACATATACATCTGGTAAGAAATTCATCTCAATCACACGCAAACCCCCACCTTGACAGGTTTCGCAGCGACCGCCTTTTACATTGAAGGAGAAGCGTCCTGGTTTGTACCCGCGAACTTTACTCTCTGGTAGTCCAGCGAAAAGCTGACGAATTTCTGACCATACTCCGGTATAAGTAGCAGGATTTGAACGCGGCGTTCTACCAATAGGACTTTGATCTATGTCAATAATCTTATCGATGTTCTCAAATCCTTCAATACTCTTATACGGTTGCGGCTTCCCAACCGCACGGAATATCATATGGTTCAGAATAGGATAGAGGGTACCGTTGATTAAAGTGGATTTTCCACTACCGCTTACGCCCGTTACACAGGTTAAAACGCCAAGGGGAATTTTTAAGTCAACATTTTGAAGGTTATTACCTGTTGCACCGTAGAGGCCAATCCAACCTTGGGGTTTGCGACGATTCTCAGGTACGCCGATCCCAAGCTGTCCGTTTAGATACTGTGCAGTAATACTATTACTACTTAGAATGTCAGTTAAATTTCCTTGAGCTACTATAGAACCACCATGCACACCAGCACGCGGACCGATATCTAAGATGTGATCGGCGGTTTCGATCATTTCTTTGTCATGCTCAACAACTAGTACACTGTTGCCAATATCCCGTAATTGCTGTAAGGAATCAATAAGTCGCGCATTATCACGCTGATGCAGGCCAATTGAGGGTTCGTCAAGTATATACAATACATTCACTAACTGCGATCCTATCTGTGTAGCCAATCGTATTCTTTGCGCCTCACCGCCACTTAAACTTCGTGCACTTCGATTTAGGTTTAAATATCCCAATCCAACATTCAAAAGGAACGAACTCCTAGCGCGCAATTCTTTCACAATTTCCTCAGCGATCTGCCATTCTTTTAAGCCCAATTCTTGCTCTAAGGAATCGATCCATTGGCCGAAATGAATTAAACTTTGAGTACTTACCTCAGAAATACTTTGACCTCCTACCTTAAAGTGAAGACTTTCCTTTTTTAAACGCGCTCCATGACACTTAGTACAGGTTACGTTTTCCATGTATTCGTCTGCCCAGCGCTGAATACTTCTGCTTTTCGCATCTTTACCCTGGGCTTCGATGAAGTTTATGATGCCTTCAAAGTTCAATTTATACTCTTTCGTGACGCCTATCGCTTTGTGTTCTATAGTCATCACTTCATTACTACCATTGAGAATGATCTCCAATGCTGCCTCTGGAATATCCTCAACCGCAGTGTCCATGGTGAAGTTGTGCTTCAACCCTATAATTTCGAGTTGATTAAACATCCAATTTTTCTTGTACTCCCCAACTGGCGCGATCCCGCCTTTTCTTATGGTTTGCTTCGGATCTGGAAATAACTTTCGCTGGTTCACCTGTTTTGTAGTTCCGAGGCCGTCACACATGGGGCAGGCGCCCTTCGGACTGTTGAATGAAAAAGTATTGGGCTCAGGTTCCTGGTAAGCTATACCGCTCGTCGGACACATAAGATGTCTCGAGAAATACGCCAATTCATCGCGCTCTAAGTCTAACACTGCAATGGTTCCACCGCCATGATTCATTGCAGTTTCGACGCTTTGCGCAATCCGCGCCTCTGCCGTCGCCGCAACTATGATGCGATCTACCACGATTTCAATATCGTGCGTCTTGTATCGATCTAGACGGTATCCGCTACTCACCTCAACCACTTTGCCGTCAACACGAGCACGGATAAATCCCATACGCGTAATCTGTTCAAACAACTCACGGTAATGCCCCTTCCGCGCTCGCACTACTGGCGCTAAAACAGCAATTTTACGACCGACATAGCGTTCTGCGATCAATTCCACGATCTGGGCATCGGAATAGGAAATCATCTTTTCGCCGGTATTGTAACTGTATGCCGTCGAAGCACGAGCAAATAACAAGCGAAGGAAATCACTCAATTCGGTGACCGTTCCTACCGTAGATCTGGGATTACGAGAAGTAGTCTTTTGTTCAATCGAAATTACGGGTGAGAGCCCTTCAATCTTATCAACTTCCGGTCGCTCCATACTCCCCAAGAATTGTCGAGCATAGGCGCTAAAAGTCTCCATATAACGGCGTTGGCCTTCCGCATAAATCGTATTAAAGGCTAGTGAGCTTTTACCCGATCCACTTAGACCGGTAATTACAACCAATTTATTTCTTGGAATAGCAACATCTACATTGCGCAGGTTGTGCGCTCTCGCGCCAAAGACTTCTATGTTTTCGCTCATTTAGAAGGAACCCAAATATGGTATGCTTTGTTTGTGGAATTCGATAATTGCTTGCTTTGAATCCATGGATTGTAAATTCTGAGCGTGTTATAGGTTATTCCTTGTGCTTTTGCCCAGCTGATCCAGTCCGCAACCTTCGTATTGACAGAAATGGTATCCATCTCGGGAAAAGAATAACCCTGATCCTGATGATAGACATAGCCGAATTCTTCGAGATTTTCATGAATGTGCTTCACTGCTGCAATACGGTATACATAACGCGAGGTTTCGGCGTTCAGAAGCAGGTCATAATAACTTTCTACACCTTGCTCTGCCAACCGTCTCGATGTTCCTGCCATCCCCATGTTATAGGATGCTGCTGCTAAAGTCCAATTCCCAAAACGCTCGTAAGCCTCGTTCAAATAATCACAGGCTACTTGCGTAGATTTTTCGATATGGTACCGTTCATCAATTTCGTTATTGATTTCAAGGCCATTTTCACGACCCGTACTCTTCATGATTTGCCAGTATCCTGCCGCACCCGCTGGACTTACAACATTTTGAAGTCCACTTTCTATCAACGCTAAATATTTGAAATCATCTGGCACGCCATTTTTCGCGAGCATGGGCTCAATGATGGGGAAGAATTTTGAACTGCGTTTTAGCATTAACAGATTGTTGCTCTGCCAATAAGTATTCACAAGAATTTCGCGGTCCAATTTTTCTCTGACATCTGCCACACTGAGCGGCAAAGCTTCACCTGCAAAATCCAATTGCTTTGGAAGAGCAAAAGGTTTTACTGTGCTGGGACGAACTTCTACTGGATGCGGCGCTTCGTTGGATTGTGCGCTTCGCAAGCCAACAAAGGCAAGCGCGATAAGCAAAACCCCAATTACAATCGATTTATTTCTCATAGGTAAATGGCGAATGGAATGCTTTAAATTTTGGTCCTATCTGGTCTTTTGTACTTAAAATGGGTGCTTCCACCTTCCAGTCAATAGCGAGGGACTCATCATTCCAAAGAACACTTCCTTCATGCTCTGGGCTATAGGTGTCTGTGCATTTGTATAAAAATACAGTCCCGTCTTCAAGCGTAGCAAATCCATGGGCGAAGCCAGGAGGAATCCAAAGCATGCGTTTGTTCTCACCACTCAGTTCAACAGCATAATGCTCCCCATAAGTAGGTGATCCCTTGCGAATATCCACAGCAACGTCCCAAACCTTTCCGCGTTGTACACGAACCAATTTGCCTTGCGCCTTAGGCGGCGCTTGGAAATGAAGCCCTCGCACAACACCGCGGTCGGATAGACTCTCGTTGTCTTGAACGAATTCTCCTGTAATGCCTTGAGCGGCAAATACATCACGATTGTAACTTTCGAAGAAATAGCCGCGTTCGTCCCCGAAGACGCGCGGTTCGATAAGCAGTAACCCTGCCAATGGTGTCTCAATGATTTGCATACCCCAAAAATAGCAGGATAAGCTTACGAAAGCATGGGGTCAACCTTTTCTTTCAAAAGAGCTGAAATTTCCTTTGCATGCGTTAAAAAACTCAAGTGTGTAGCACGACTGAGTGTCCAACACCGTTCCGAAGGTTGACATTCCGGAAAAACGACATCCCAGTCGCTTGTCACACTATCTACCGGGCAAAGGGGAGTGGGTCGATTCCACTGCAATACGGCTTTAAGAACCCAACGGTAGTAGTCACATGGAAATTGTTCCATCATTTCTAATACCCCTTCGAAATGAGCAGACGGTCGGCTATTGAGTCTTGCCATAAAGAAAATGAACTTCCGAATGCTACCTTCTGGAGCCCAATTCAATATTCCTGTTGCCGCAATCCGTTTAAAAAGTGGCCTTAAAGGTGTGTTGTGGTGCAGTGAATTCAGTAAAACCACACGCTGGACCTGATGGCGGCTCGCCCAATCCTGCGCAACAATTCCACCGAAACTGTAGCCGAAAAGCAAATCATGTTCTTGAATGTCATGGGGGGCCATCAGACGATCCGCATAAGACGATAACGACTCTTCTGCTTCC
Organism: Flavobacteriales bacterium UBA4585; assembly: GCA_949487015.1. GTDB lineage: Bacteria > Bacteroidota > Bacteroidia > Flavobacteriales > Schleiferiaceae > UBA10364. The sequence goes on along the minus strand of CATAQZ010000165.1, from coordinate 866 downwards.
GGCAGAATCCATTCTAAGAACGTTGCAGACCATGGGAATTCAAGATTTCGAAAAATCCTTGAATCGGCACCTAATCCTGGTAATACCCATACTCTAGCTTCACGCATTTCCCATGTTTTTACGAACTACATTGAAAACGCTTGGGTAGAGCCTTTTGTTCGTTGCTACGATGCTTTTAGATGCAATGGCTTCAGGACCACCACTAAAGTCGGAAATAATCCCCCCGGCTTCTCTAACGAGAACAATTCCGGCGGCGACGTCCCATGGACTTAAGCCATATTCAAAGTATCCGTCAAACCTACCACATGCCGTGTAGGCAAGGTCAACTGCGGCTGTTCCAATACGACGTAAACCTCTAGTGGATGTATAAAAAGTAGCCAGTGTATTTTGAAACCCATCCAAATGCTCAAAGTCGTAATACGGAAATCCAGTAGCCAATAGACTGTCTTTGAGGGTATCTGTTTCCGTTACCTGAATGGATTGGCCATTTAATCTTGCGCCGCCGCCAGAATAGGCAGAAAAGCATTCGTCCATACCGACTTCATAGACGACACCGACCACGAGGTCTTCTTTGTGCTTTAAAGCTATTGATACGCTGTATATAGGGAGGCCGTGAACGAAATTTGTGGTACCGTCGAGCGGATCAATGATCCAAACCCATTCCTTTTCTAAGTCCTGAGTAGTGGTTTCCTCTTCAGTTAAAAAACCTGCTTCAGGAAGTACTACTGAAAGCCGTTCGACAATCAGTCGCTCTGTATTTTCGTCAACATCACTGACTAAGGCATTGAGACTTTTTAAACTGACACGTTCCCTCGAAAAGGTAGATTGCTGTGTTCTAAGGAAGGCGCCGGCTTCCTTTGCGATAG
>CATAQZ010000164.1 GCA_949487015.1 Flavobacteriales bacterium UBA4585 | reverse complement strand
GTTTTTTCGTGTTCTAGTTTGATTGTTATCGCTCCTTTAGGTGTTGCGATTTTGGCGTAAATACCGTTTTCCATGCTGATATATTAAAAAGATTAGGCCCCGCCGTGCGGGGCCCTAGGTTTATTTTTCGATTGAAACTACTTCGACGTCGAAGACGAGACTAGAATTTGGAGGAATGGCACCTCCCGCACCACGTGCGCCGTAGCCGAGGTAAGGAGGAATGATGAGTTTCGCTTTACCTCCCACATTTAATAATTGGATACCTTCCTTCCAGCCTTCGATCACTCTAGCCATAGGACCGTACTGTAATGGGAAGGGCTCATATGGCTCTCTACGCTCGTCGTACTTACCATTCGCTTGCGCTACTGACTTTATAGAACTGTCGAACAAAGTGCCGTCCATCAAATAACCTGCGTAATGCACGCGAACCATCTGACCAATCTCCGGCTTAGGACCGTCACCAACCGTTTCTATAATATAACGTAATCCTGTCTCAGACTTCGTTGCTTCAGGGTACGCTGCATCAATCTCATTTTCGATTACCGCTGCAGCTGCAGCTTTCGCATCTGCTACAGCTGATTTACCATCAGTAAACGCCGCCGGAGCATCCCATTTCTTCGCTAAGCTACCTACACGAATAATCTGAACATTTTGAAGAACTACCTTCTCCACAGGGCGATCCGCTGCCATGGTTTCTACTTCCCCCATAGCCGCAACAACTTCTTGTCCGCTTAGGACTTGTGCGAAAATGTTGTACCCACCGTCAAGATGTGGCGTAGGATTGTGCGTGATAAAAAATTGAGATCCATTTGTACCTGGACCTGCGTTCGCCATACTTACGACACCCGCTTTATCGTGGCGCAACTCTTCGTTGATTTCTTGAGGAAACGCATAGCCTGGACCACCAGAACCTGTTCCGTCTGGATCACCACCTTGTATCATAAAGTTTTTGATAACACGGTGGAATAATGTTCCATTATAGTATGGCTTACCTTCATATTTTTCTGCGACCTCGGGATGGTTGCCCTCAGCTAGTGCAATAAAATTGGCAGCCGTCATTGGCACTAAATCTTCATGGAAATCTATGAGAATATCTCCCATAGTCGTTTCCAATTTTGCATAAATCCCATCTTCTAAGGTGATGGTCTCATCGTTGACAGTGACTTTATTGCCTCCGCAACTTGACAATGTAATGGCAGCAACAGCTGCAAATAAATACGTTCTGATCATTTGAATGACGTTTAAATTCAAGAAGCTCAAAGGTAGTATTCCTTGTGCTATTCGAAAGCGAGCGAATACCAATTATGAAAACTTTCACAGACTAAACAGCCCACCACGCATAAATGACGATTCAAAACTTACATCTAACAAGCCTCATGTTAATTAAATGTAAACTTTATTTGTTTTCAATGTAAATTTTATGTTAACTTAGAGGTGTTAACCTGATAACATACCCTGCATATGAAAGCAACAATAAAAATTTTATTCGCCGCACTACTCGCCTTCAGCTTCCAAAGCTGTTCAGAAGAAGCGCACGTCATTGCTGATCAAGGGTTGTTTGAATTTATGGATGAGACTTCTTTCGAGGTGAACAGTTATGAATTCTACGATCACGAAACCTTAGGAAACTATGATCTCGTAAACACATATGAGCAGTTTTACCTCACTTTTGTTGATGATCAGGTTTTTGTAACAAAAATTGAACTTCGCGACGGAAGTGAAACTGTTTATGGCGATGCAATGGCCACAAATTTTACCGCAGGAACGCTGCAAGGCATCTGGGTAGATCAATATACATACATGGAAGTCGCTAGTCTGGACCGCACTGCTGAAGGTCGTGTGGTTATTGAATTAGAAGGACAGCACGAAGGACATAAACAATTCCAAACCATTTTTATTGTGATGCAAGCGCTAGATGTACATCCGGCCGCTGCACTGCAAATCAGCGGTTTACCTGGATAAGTCGTAAATCATAACGGAGTGGACTTTGTGGGGGTACTTTATCCAAATCACCCGCCAATCCACGAGCCAAAAACGAGGGGATGAGAACCAGTTTCTTTTCCCCTTCTTTCATTCCAGAAATCGCCTCATGCAGCCCGATATCAATCTGGCTGTAACCCAACTCTACGGTATCCGTATACTGGCCTACACCACTATCATCAAGCAGATAGACCGTGGCTTGGTATATGACTTCATCGCCCATCTCTGCGGTCATGCCCGTTCCAGGCACCATGGATAAAGCATACATACCATAACCATCCCTGACAATACCGACCAATTCATGCGTCTCTATGTACTCCTTAAGCATTTCACGCTCCTGAGCTAAATACATTCTATTGCGCTCAACTGCATTCATTTGCGGAGCCTTCACTGCGGGTTCCGCACGTTCTGCACAACCAGCTAATAGCACGGCAATCCCGATGACTCCTATTTTTAAACCCATTCGAATACCTTCTTAGCATAAGCTAAAGCTTCAGGCAATGCCATTTCTAGCTTCCCTCCTGCTGCATTTTTATGTCCACCACCATTAAACGAGGCACGGGCAATTTCATTCACATCGATTATTCCTTTGCTGCGAAGCGACAATTTCACAATACCTTCTTCTTCGCGCATGAATAACGTCATCTGTGCACCTTCAATACTCAGTCCATAATTCACGAAACCTTCCGTAATTCCCTTTTCATAGCCCAGCGATTCGCATTGCGACTGACTGAGGTACAATAGAACAATAGTTCCGGATGCGTTCGTTTCCAATTGGTCCAGCATGGCACCCAGCAGGCGCAATCGTGCAATAGGTTGCGCATCGAAAATACTGTTTTGAACTGCTTGACTTTCAACACCTAAATCTAAGAGCTTACCCGCCACTTCGTGCGTTCTAGAGGATGTTGCGCTGTACTTAAAGCTACCTGTATCAGTAACTATACCGGTATACAAACATTCCGCACTGCCTTTGTCCAAATGTCCGGTCCAACCGTACATTTCGCAGAACTCATAAATCATTTGGCACGTCGAACTCATGGAAGTATCGCTGTACATAAAGTCAGGCCAATCTTCAGGCTGCTGGTGGTGGTCGATCATCACCTTTTTGCCCGTTGCATTCCTTAACGCTTCTTCCATATCTGCAGCTCGACCGTAGGCGTTGTAATCCAGATGAAAGAGCATCTGTGCTTCTGCAATCTTTTGATTGGCCAATTTTTTACCGTTGCTGTAAATCATAACAGCATCATTGCCTTGCAAATGCCATAAAAACTTCGGATACGGATTAGGAACAATCACACTCACGTTTTTTCCCAAACCCTTTAATACATGCGCCAAAGCGAGTGCGCTTCCCATTGCATCTCCATCCGGATTAGTATGGTTCGTGATCACAATATTGCTACTATCAGCCAATGCTTCGGTAAAACCGTCCAGTCGAATTTCTTTCATAGTGTTGTAAGTCTACAACAAAGGTGCAAGAAAAGTGTACCTTTGCGGTCCAAAATTTAGAAAAACTCAAATAAAATGGCAGGAACTAAGACCCTAACAATGATTAAGCCGGACGCTGTACGCGACGGTCACATTGGAGCAATCTTAAACCAAATCAACGAAGCTGGATTCCGTATTTCAGCGATGAAATTGACGCAATTGTCTCAAGCAGATGCTGAAGCCTTTTACGCCGTTCACAGTGAGCGTCCGTTTTTCGGCGAGCTCGTTGCATTCATGACTTCAGGTCCTATCGTTGCAGCAATTCTTGAAAAAGAGAACGCAGTTGAAGATTTCCGTAAGCTTATCGGCGCTACCAATCCTGCTGAAGCGGCAGAAGGTACTATTCGTGCTCGCTTTGCGAAAAGCATCGGTGAAAACGCTGTACACGGTTCAGATAGTGACGAGAACGCTCAAATTGAGGGTGATTTTCACTTTGCAGGTCGCGAGCAGTTTTAATCAGAAATTATTTACTAATTTCGCCGTCCCGAAAGGGACTGAGTGTCAACCTCTGGCAAGAGTTGTGAATGTTGGCCCACGGTAATAGATAATTTTTATACTCATGGATTTAGTCCAGTTTGTACAAGACGAATTCGTAGGCAAGAAAGACCTTCCAGAATTTGCAGCAGGTGATACCATTACGGTTTACTACAAGATCACCGAAGGTGAAAAAACACGTACACAGTTCTTCCGCGGTGTTGTTTTACAACGCAGAGGTTCAGGCGTTACTGAAACTTTTACTATTCGTAAAATGAGCGGTAATGTAGGTGTTGAGCGTATTTTCCCAGTGAATCTTCCTGCGATAGAGAAAATCGAAATCAACAAGAAAGGTAAAGTGCGTCGTGCACGTATCTTCTACCAACGTGAGCTTACTGGTAAAGCTGCTCGTATTAAAGAGCGTCGTTACTAGACCGACCACAGAACACATTGAAATCCCCAATTGCAGCCGCGGTTGGGGATTTTTTTTGCCGCTGCCTCCCTTTATAATGCGGTAACAACAAAGACCGTTCTCCTATTCTGAGACCTACCTACTTCAGAATCATTGCTAGCAACTGGTCTGCTTTCGCCATAACCGCGGTGGCTAATACGATTCGCGCTGACACCAAGATTAATTATGGTCTCTGCTACCCGTTTCGCTCGACGCTGCGATAGATCAAGATTTGCACTAGCATCTCCTACATTGTCTGTATGGCCTTGTATCTGGACGCGGAGACTGGGTGCTCCCATAAGATATTCTGCAAAGGAAGCAATCAATAATTCACTCTGCGCATCCAATCGATCAGAGGCCGTTTCAAAGAGTATGTGCGGTATGGGATACGCCTCACCTGATTCCAAGTCTTTGTGCTCTAATTCAATAGTCAGTTCATTCTGAAGCATACCTTCTGCACTGAGATTAGGAGACAAACGTAGTGGCGCTGCACTAAATGCAGCCTTTTTCGCCTCCACCTGAAGTAAGACTTGCTCGGCTTCTTCCTTCTTAACTACCGCAACGAAGCTATTATCATCGCGACTCAGTTGCAGTTGTTGGCTTTCGCCAGTTACACTATTTTTCAATAGAACTTTAGGCTCTTCGTCAGAAGCAAATTGGTCAATTTTTAATTGGCCCTTTACAAAGACCACTTCATCTGGTTGAATGGCTTCGTACAAATCAAAAAAGTAAATGTCCCAGCCGTTGGATTGATTGATCTTATTAGAAGCAAAATAGGCTTTCTGTCCATCCAGCGTCACCATTAATCCAATCTCATCACTTTCTGTATTTATCGGATAGCCTAGATTCGTTGGCTTTCCCCAAAGCGCACTCCCTTGCGCAATTTGAATTTTAAAAAGGTCGTACCCTCCCATTCCTGGATGGCCGTCAGAGGCAAAATACAGACTTTCACTATCTGGATGAATGAAGGGGCTTTTTTCATTTTTCTTCGTGTTCACCGCAGCGCCTAAGTTTTCAGGTACACCCCAATCTCCATTGGCATCTCTCCTGCTGCGATACAGGTCTAAACCGCCGTATCCACCTTCACGATCGCTCGTGAAATACAAAACGTCTCCGTTTGGACTTATTGAAGGCTGACTTTCCCAACTGTTCGGTAGGTTGATTTCCTCAGGCATGGGGCGAATGCCGTTCCACACTCCGTATTCATAGGTCGTGTAATACAAATCGCAATTCTGTGCTCCAGTTTTAGGGTTGCGTTCACAAATGGTGAATACCATGAATCTATTGTCAGCTGTTAAAGAAGGACCACCCTCGTTGTACTGCGAATTGAAGGGTGCTTCTAGAGCCGACCCTTCTTCAAAAGCCGGCATGCCTTGTTGCTCACCAGTCGACACAGCACGACTAAATTCTTCAACACTTCTGAGCTGAGCGCCCGGACCATCGTATTTATTCTTCTTCTTACTGCGCCGGGTAAAATACATGGCAGATCCGTCTGGAGTTAATGCTGCCAGGTATTCATCCCATCTTGTATTTATATTGCGGGCGGGCTTTGGATCAAATGGCACTGGAGACGCAAGGAAGTACTCTTTTAAGTTTATTTCTGAAAGCATTTTTTCAGCTTCTTTCTCATAGCCTAGTTCTCTATCGTCTCTTTGAAACCATTGTTCCAGATAGCGCTCAGCCTCTTCAGGTCTACCGGCTTCGATAGCTAATGAGGCAATGAAAAAAAGTAAATCGGGCTTGTAGCCAGGACAGCGTTTCACCAGCCGTTTCCAACTGCCCTCAGCAATGGGGAATTTCCCTGTACGCATGGCCCATTCACCGCGCAAATACAGCGCGTGTTGGTCTGCTTCGTTTTGACGCAAAGCCGCACCAATGAAAACTCCAGCGTTGGGATAATCGCCCTTATTTAATGCTTGTAAACCCTTTTGAATTTGACGTGAGGAGCTGGCATGATCGTCACCACAATAATTCCCTAATTCAACCTTGCCTAACTGGGCTGAAACTGATGAACTCGCCAGTATAATGAGTAATAAAAGTACCTTACGCATTACAGTTCCTCTTGGTCGACTACCTTAAATTTATCTTCCGATAGCGCAATGATGGTGCTTACTGAGGCATCTCCAGTGAGATTCAATACCGTACGTACCATATCTATAATACGGTCGACCGGGAAAATGATTGCGATCCACGCCGGGTTTAGACCCACACTCTCCAGAATTGGGATGAGCATGATCATTCCGGCAGAAGGAACAGAAGCAGCACCAATAGAGCCTAATGTTGCCATGAGAATAATGGTAGCTTGTTGCCCGAGGCTGAGATCGATCATGTGGAATTGGGCCATGAAAATCACAGCTACAGTCTGGTACAAGGCAGTTCCGTCCATATTAATGGTAGCACCTACGGGTAAAACAAAAGAACCGATTTCTTCGTCTACACCAAGATTATCACGAACACAATCCATGGTTACAGGAAGTGTAGCCGCCGTTGAACTCGTGGAAAAAGCAAGCAACTGGGCAGGACGAATTCCACGCATAAAGTAGCCCCAGCTTTTCCAATAACCCATATTCGTTTTACGATGGACGAGAAATGCAATAACCGCCGGATAAAGCAACAGAATCATGATGAGCAGTCCTAATATGGTATAGCCAGTGTAGGCACCGAGTGCTTTAAATATTTCAACCAATCGGCCCGGTTCATCGCCAGCCATTTCTGCAAGTTTACCGGCAAGTAGAGCAAAAACAAAGAACGGTGCGCCCTTCATAACCACATCCACCATCTTAATAAAGATGTCTGAGAATCCATTGATGACGGCCGCGACAGGCTGCATTTGAGCATTGGGCAGCATGACCATAACGATACCAAAGAATATAGCGAAGAAGATGACCTGAAGCATCAGGCTATCATTGAAGGACAAGAAAATATTCGAAGGCACCATATCCACAAAGAATTGGAGCGGACCCGTTTCTTTCTTATTCTTTAATACCGACATTTTAGCGTTGAGCTCTTCGTTGCTTTGCTGCTCCGCTAAAGCGCTTTGCGCATCGGTAAGATAGGAAGCCATGTTCGGGTCATTCAATAATCTGACATCATCGAAATATTCTACCCCTTCACTATCATTCACCCACAATTCATACGCGAGTCTGTTGATTTTTAACTGCTCCTCAGAAGCCTGTTTTCCGGGATTAAAAGTATTCGCGATAAACATACCCATTGCCGCTGCGAGGATGGTAGAACCTATGTATAATGCGAGCGTTTTAACCCCCATACGCCCCAATGTAGCCGTATCACTTAGATTACCAATACCTGCAATAATTGAAAACAATACCAAAGGAATGGCAATGAGTTTCAATAGATTAATAAATATGGTCCCAAAGGGTGCGATCCAATCGATTGTAAAATCGCTCCAGCCCATCGAAGAACTGAGCAATGCCCATAGAATTCCAAGAATGAGACCCATTATGATTTGTACAGGTAGTGACGGTTTTTTCATCGAGTATATTTTAAATTTCTTAAGTAGTGATCAGCAAGAACCAATTTTATCATGGCCTCCACAATGGGAACCGCACGCGGTACTACGCAAGGATCGTGTCGACCTTTTGCCGCAAGAGTAACTGATTCCCCTTCACTATTCATTGTGTTTTGTTCTTTACCTATGGTCGCAACAGGTTTAAAAGCAACGCGTAATTCTAGTGCTGCCCCATTGCTAAGACCGCCTACAATTCCTCCTGCGTTGTTTGTTTTAGTTTCAAAATTGGCACCTATCTCATCGTTGTGTTGAGAGCCCAGCATTTCTGCTGCGGCAAAACCCGAACCAATTTCAAAGCCTTTGACCGCATTTATTCCCATCAACGCTTTGGCTAGATCTGCTTGCAGTTTATCAAAAACGGGTTCTCCCCAACCTATTTCAAGGCCAGTAGCAACTGCTGAGATTACACCACCAGTACTGTCTTTTTCGTCGCGAACATGTGCGATATAAGCCGCCATTTCATCCGCTACCGACGCTTCAGGACATCGTGTTGGATGGCTGTCTACCGCCGAGAGATCTAGATGTTGCCAATTCGTTTTCAGTTCTACCGGACCTACAGCTGAAGTCCAAGCCTTCACCGTAACATCCGGAATGACTAAGCCTGCCAATGCACCCGCAATGACCCTACAGGCTGTCTCACGCGCTGAAGATCTGCCACCACCTCTGTGATCGCGATGACCGTACTTCGCATCATATACATAATCTGCATGGGAAGGGCGATAGACTTTTTCAAGCGCACCGTAATCCTTGCTGCGCTGATCTTTGTTTAAGATGGAGAAGGCAATGGGAGTACCCGTTGTTTTACCTTCAAAAATACCGCTGTGAAAGCGGACCAAATCATGCTCTGTACGCGCTGTAGTGAGCGAACTTTGACCTGGTTTTCTGCGGTCCAATTCCCGCTGAACTTCTGCTATATCAACCGTAATTCCTGATGGCATGCCATCTAATATTCCCCCAATTTGATCACCATGGCTTTCGCCATAAGTAGTGAGGACTAATGATTTTCCAAATGTGTTTCCGGACATGCCACTAATGTAGGAAACACAAAGCATTCTTCGTAACATTGAGGTATGAACCTTAGACTCATAAATATTAAGCAGCTTGGTGGCGTCCACCCGCTGAATACAAAAGCCTTACGTGGTAAAGCACTGGACCAATTTCCATTGATTGAAAATGCGTTTTTAACCCTGCGCGATGGAAAAATTGAGGAATTTGGCCCAATGAGCGCATGTCCTCAAGACGAAACGCCTACTCAAGACCTAACAGGCAGATGTGTGCTGCCTGCATTTGTTGATTCGCACAGTCACCTGGTTTATGCCGGAACTCGAGAACAAGAATTCAACCTCCGACTCAAAGG
>CATAQZ010000163.1 GCA_949487015.1 Flavobacteriales bacterium UBA4585 | reverse complement strand
TGTTCGTCCCGGTACAACAAATCCAATGGAATATTCTCTGGTACTATCTCCGTTTCGCGCGGCGGATCTGCCAGCACCAATTCCACCGTATCCCCCGCTTTTACCTTGTAATTGCTTTTAACAGGTAAGCTATTGACATGAATAGATCCTGCATCGGCAGCTTTTTGAATCCGGCTTCTTGAGGTATCTTCTAGGAAATTGAAAAGGAATTTATCTACACGTAGTGGATTCTGACCCTTATCCGCAGTAAAGCTGTGGTGGACGTACAGTTCGTCATTGGAAGTACTATCGTGCTGCTCGTCCATTATATTTTGATCCATTTGGTATAGGTTACAGCGCCGTTTTTAAGGGTGCGTATGAGGTACATGCCTTTCGGCAAAGGAGTGCTGTCCAATTCTATTTTTTCTTCGCCACTCGCCTGCAAGAGCACTTGTCCGTTACTATTTTGAAGGGCGACTTCAAAGTAGCCTACTTGTTTTGACGTAATCATTACCCATTGGTTTGATGGATTAGGATATATTTCAAATGTATCAACAGCAGGAGCTTCCACAGCCATGGTCGAAGGAGTGTAACGGAAAAATGGTCGAAGCACTAATGCGCCAGTTTCTAAAGACGGATACCAATTAAAACCATCGCCGTAATATCTCGGCATGGCGTTGGGCAGCGTACGTTCTTGATCGAGACCTACATACATAGTGGTAACGGGAGAAACGTCTACATAACCAATCCATACCGCTGAATAGGCGCTGATATCCACTGCAGAGTCTAAAGCAAAATGAAAAATATCATTTCGATCCCAATGCAATGAATGTTGATACACAGAATCGGTCAAATATAAAAGTGCGCCTGGACCTGAGCCGGAATCAGCAGGCGCCCAAACCGCTAATCTAAAGGTGTAAACTGAATCCTCAAACCACGCGAAATTCATAGAAACACCTTTTAACGAATCGTTTGATCCTAGCCCACCTGTATTGAATTTTTGCGCCACACGCGAACCTGTAACATTCTCAATACCATATGCGCGCTCGGCTGTACCGTCGTCAAGAGCAAGGTAATTATCTAGTTGCAGTGTTCCATGAACTGTATCGTTTTGTCGTGTCCCTGCTGCAGAACCGTCAAACCACACCTTAGTTGTGACCTTCGTAGGACCGTTTAACGTACCTAAGGCACCTGCCGGTACGGCAACATCAAAGGTCAAGTCTTGATCGTGCTGGGTCGTGGTAATTACAGGAACAGCGGTTTGCTGCTGAATAAGTATTCCATTTTCTTCCCAACGGTATTGACCCAGATTTAAACTCCAACCCCCGGAAGGCACTGTTCCTAATCTACGGTAGATGAAAGTGAGGTTATTAGGGCGGTTCGCTATTGTATTGCTCATGCTGAGCCACCACGGCCAAGAGGTGTAGGATCCATTGCCTAAAATGAGTGGGTGCGGTCGAGCAAAAGCAGGTTCAGTCACAACGGAATCACCCGGATTTCTGTCTTTGTCTAACTGCACGTAATCTACATTCCATACATCATAAGCACCTCCGCGTGCGCCATAAGTTGCCAATCGGAAGCGGAAACCCTTCTTTAAAAATTGGCTTCCTAGAACTGGAATCATTGCCGTTTTAAAGGCATCTGCATTACCCGTTCCTTTCTCGCCCCAAACCTGAGTCCAACTGGAATCCACAGGTGAATAAAAGAAAACAACTAAACTGTCAGAAGGTGAAGGTGCTTCGCCTCTACCCGCGCGTTGGTATTGAAATGAAAGCCAAACATCCGTCGCATTCTGTAGATTGATGTAGTTTGAGGTTAATTGGTCTGAAATACCATTAGTGCTTGTATTGCCTGGTTGATGCGGCTTACCATACGGATTGCATCCGTCAAAAGTCGCAACACCAATAGAGTTTTGAAACAGTGGCATGGCATCATTTATCCATACATCCTGATCACTCCACAATTCTTGTGTAGGTCGATCCGAACGGTAACTAAAATCGTCTACGAAAGGGGGATTGAGCGTATCTGTTGTTTCTGTTTTGAAGCGTGGCGTTACTCCTCCGCTCAATGGACGCGTTTGTTCAAAAACTTGCGCCTGCGCAATACTACTTGCACCTAAAAAAACGAACAGATAAAATCGCATAATTATTGGGGTAAGGAATCTAAAGGTGGCGCTTGAGGCACATAGGCCGCAGAACTATCTGAAGTTAGCCATAAATCGACTGAACTACCTACAGGAACCTCTGCATCCATCTGAAATTCTGGAAACTGTCGCAATACAAACGCAGCAGCCGTATCATTTATTTCACCATCAATTATGGTTGCCCCTAAATTCAAGCTGTAAGTCATTAGCGTCTGCTGTGCTTGGGAATACGTTAGTCCTATTAAATCGGGTAAAAAAGCATTTCGATCGCTTTCGCCTCCACTTACATACAAAACGAAGTGACTTCCTGTTTGGTAAGGGGTTTGCTCTTCTGCAAGAACGCCTTTCTCATCGATTACTTTTAAAACAAGGTCGTGGCTCAGGTCTGGAACCAGCACTAGACTATCTACAAAAAACCCTTTATCCTCGAACTTACTGAGTACGTAACTCACGAGCTGGTCCTTGTAATTCGGCAATGGATATTTGGGCAACGAAGACGGATTTGTGCTCAAAAAAAGTGTGCGTCCCAACTTTACTTCCGCATAAGCCTTTGGGAAAACCTCCACTACAGCTCCTTCTTTTACGCCGGGAACATAATGCGTTGAATCGATCACTTCATACGACAAGCCTACCGCCTCGAGTGCTTCTACCGCTTCTGATAATTCTAGTAGTCGAATGTCTGGGACGACCACTGTTTTTCCATGTTGTGTGGTACTGTTCATCCACCACAATACACCGGCAAGGACGAATAAAACGCCAAAGACAGAGAAGAACGCTGTTTTTAGAAAGGTTTTGCTAAAAAGAAAAAGTATCCACTGCTTCATGAGGTAAAGATACTTTTTATCGTCCCGCAATCGAAAGCAGAGTTGCATTACATTTACAACTATGGAAAAAGGCGTTAAAACCGTAGTCGTTCTCGCAGGAGGATACTCTTCCGAGCACGAGATAAGTCTTGCCTCAGGGCAGATGGCATGTACTGCTTTTGAGGCAGCAGGATACCGAACTCTATTCGTAAAAGTAGACCGCTCCGGTTATTCACTTGAGGGCAAAAATGTGCGTCTCGAAGATTTAGGAGCCGATTACGTCTTTAACAGTGTTCACGGATCGCCAGGTGAAGACGGTCACATTTCTGGCGTTTTGGAACTACTGAATCTTCCGCACAGCACCTGTCCAACCTTTCAGAGTGCTCTGACTTTTAACAAAGCTCAATGCAATGCGGTCCTAAGGGATGCAGGCATCCGTGTGCCGAAGGGACAGCTTTTCAATGCATTTCCTGGAATAACCACATTCGAGCACTGGCGCTTTCCAATATTTGTAAAACCGAATTGTGCCGGTTCAAGCTATGGAGTTTCTCGCGTTGAGAAACCAGAGCAAGTTGAAGCAGCCTTTCACTATGCATTTACAGAGGGTGCACAAATTTTAGTTGAAGAGGGCATCACGGGAAAAGAAGTAGGTTGTGGCGTGCTGCGCACTGCATTCAATTTTGATTCTAAAAGTTTTGAATCGGAACAAAGTAGAGCCATTGCCATTACTGAAATCGTACCTACAGAAGGGGCCTTTTTTGATTATGAAGCAAAATATAAGGGCAAATCCCAGGAAATTACTCCCGCAAGAATTTCTGCTGCACTAAGCGCGGAAATTGAAGCTACTTCTGAGCGCGTTTACGATCTGCTCAACTTAAAAGGGATCGTTCGTATGGACTTTATCATTGATGAAAATGACGAAGCAGTTCTTATTGAGGTTAATAGCATCCCCGGATTGAGTCCGGCGAGTATTGTGCCACAGCAATTGGCCTCTAGAAATTGGTCTTTAAAAGAGGTACTTAGCACACAGGCTGAAGAGCACATGGCTGCTCATAAAGAAAAGAATAGCTAACTTCGACCTATGGCACGTATCGCTCTTTTCCCAGGATCCTTTGATCCCATTACACTTGGTCACGTAGATATTATCGAACGTGCACTTCCGCTGTTTGATGAAATTCGCATCGCAGTGGGTACAAACAGTGCAAAAAACTACCTTTTTTCTTTGGAGCAAAGAATTGCTTGGATTGAGCAAACTTTTTCGAAAGAGCCTAAGATAAAAGTGGTTACATACGACGGCTTAACGGTAGATTTTGCGCAACAAGAAGGTGTGAATTTTCTGTTGCGCGGCCTACGGAATCCGGCAGATTTTGAATTCGAAAAAGCCATTGCTCAAGCCAACCGAGAGATGACTCCTGAACTAGAAACGGTTTTTCTTTTAACCAGTGCACGTTATGCATATATCAGTTCGAGCATCGTTCGCGAAGTTTACAATTACGGCGGCGATTTTAAGAAATTTGTACCCACTTCGGTACAACCTTAGTCTCCTTCGGATACGAAATTCAGAAAAACTTCTTCAAGACTATTGTAAGATGGGATTTCTGCAAGACGTTGCTTGATACGTTCGGGTGTTGCCCAGTAAACGGCGCTAATCCCTTCATCAGTCTGTGGCTTGAGTTTTTTTGAATAATCAGTTGTCATAGGAAACCAGAACGTCGTCTTCAGCGCAAAGGCTCCTTTGTGAATGTAGCAATGATAGGTCTTAACAGCTGGCCCGACAATTTTACATCGCTTGACGCGGCATTCCTCCTCCACTTCTCGAACGGCACAAACCGCAATAGTTTCCCTTGATTCCAACTTTCCTTTAGGAAGGTCTAATTTTCCATTTCGCTCAATGACCAATAATTGGCCTTCAGGATTACTAACCCAACCTCCACCAGCAATTATTTGATGATGTAAAGACATAAATAAAGACCAAAAGTCATGGTCGATACCGATCTCTATCACCTGCTTAGCGGGTTCTTTATAACAGCCCTTTAACCACTTTTGGAGACGTCTAGCAGTGGATAAGCTGTTAATAAACTCCGGTGCAAACGCACCAGGGACCGCGACCAAAATGGCCTTGTGAATGAAAACTTTGGTGTAATTTTGAAGCATGATACAAAACAAACAAGTTGCCCTTCAAACTGCGGAGAGCTTATTGCAAATTAAGGCCATCAAATTACAACCTGAAAATCCATTTACATGGGCTAGCGGGTGGAAAAGTCCAATTTATTGTGACAATCGGCTTACACTAAGCTTTCCAACCATTCGAAATTTCTTGAAAATAGAATTTGCAAAGCAGATTGAAGAGATTTACGGCAAGCCAGATTACATCGCCGGCGTAGCTACAGGAGCCATTGCCATTGGTATGCTCGTAGCGGAATACTTAGGCGTACCGTTTGTTTATGTTCGCGACAAGGCTAAAGGCCATGGACGTCAAAATCAGGTTGAGGGTTACTTAGAAAGTGGCGCTTCGGTGATCGTCATAGAAGATTTAATCTCTACCGGAGGTTCATCCCTAAAAGCTGTTGATGCATTAAAGGAGGCCGGAGCACGTGTCATGGGCATGCTGGCCATCTTTACTTATGATTTTGAATTGTCTCGAGCCAACTTCGAAAAGGCTGGAATTCGTCTCAACACTTTAAGCGATTACCATCATTTACTGGAGCAAGCTGTTCAGCAAGGAGCTATTGTCGAAGCACAAATAGATCTACTCAAAGAATGGCGCGAGCAACCCGATGAATGGGGAAAGTAATTTTTAATTAGGATCTACCCACTTAACTTCATCGATATCGAAGGACTGTACATTACCGTCCTTAAAGAGAAGCGTTAATCGACCGTTTGAAGCAACCGATTCTACTGTTGCCTCTTCTTCGCGCTCATTAATAACGTAGCATTGAGGTGCATCTAATCCCCACAAAACATCATGGTAAGCCTTCTCGAGTACTTTTACATGGTAATCTCTTGTGAGTGCTACGGAAAACTGCTTTTGGATGCGTTTGGCCAAAGCCTCTGGAGTATTCTCCTCCCCGCTCCATTCATTCAAAAACGCGGCCCGAGGAAGGGCATCTTCTGTTCGGTCAACATTTATTCCAATACCAATACTACTGCTCTTTATCCCTCCACCTGACCAGTGGTTCTCTATCAACATTCCGCCTAATTTCTTCACCCCTATCATTAGATCGTTCGGCCATTTAAACAACACCTCTTGAGGGAGTAGCGGCTTAAGCGCAACACAAACCCGTTGATTTACTTCAAAACTCTCCTTCAAAGGAATGGGCCATTTGACATATATGGACAATAACATACTACTTTCCGGGGAATCGTGCCACTTTGACACCCCGCGTCCACGGCCTTTACTTTGATGTGCGGCAAGCACAGCTGTGAATGACTTCAATTCACCTTGCTGCCGCAGCATTCGCTTTAATTCCAGCTGCGTACTATCTACTAATTTTAGCCTATAAAAGGGAAGAATTCCCGACATTGTGCCTCATTATTGATCCAAAGCCGAAGATGGCATATGTTTTGGTAATTTAAGAACAAATACACAATACATTTTAATGCATACAAAACCCGAAGCTTCGTCTGAGCTCGTCAAGAAATTTGTCGTAGAAGGACTACAGGAAATCAAAGGAGAGAACATTACTGTTTTAGACCTACGAGAAATAGAAAATGCAGTTACTGATTTTTTCATCATAGCCGAAGGAAATTCGAATACTCAAGTAAATTCTTTAGCCGATAGCGTGCACAAAGTGGTACGTGAAAACGTTGGAGATAGACCATGGCACATTGAGGGACGCGAAAATTCAGAATGGGTACTCATGGATTATGTCACCGTTGTGGTGCACGTCTTCCAAAAGGGCATCCGTGAATTTTACGATTTAGAGGGCCTTTGGGGTGATGCAGAAATAACCATTATAGAAAACGATTAAGCCTTATGGCGGATAATCCCAACCAAAATCAAATAGACAAACTGAAAAAACAGTTTGCAAAAAACAAAGGCACGAACGGTGACGGCAAAAAGCCCGGCACACCGAAAAAAGGTGGCAATAAATTCAATTTTTATTGGATTTATATTGTCGTCTTTGCGCTGTTCATAGGTATGCAAATCTTCACAGCGATGAGTTTTAGCGCAAAGAATTCCAACTATCAGGAATTTGAGCAAGCGCTTGAGCTTGGCGATGTAGATCGCGTAAATATCGTGAACGAACGAAAGGTTCAAGTTTTCATAAAAGAAGAGAGCTTACGCGAAAGCGAACGCTACGATGAAGTCAGTGAAAGCAATCTCGGCAAGGATTTAAATCCAGGACCGCATTATGTTTTTGAAATGCCTTCTACCACTTTTGAAGATAGGCTCAAAGAATACTATGAGATACGCGATGTTAAAGACCGTATTCCTGTGAATTACCAGACACAAGATAATTTCTTTGGTGATATCCTATCGTGGATTTTACCATTAGTACTGATGGTTGCAGTATGGATGTTCCTAATGCGTCGAATGTCAGGTGGTGCCGGCGGTGGTGCTGGTGGCGGTTCTCAAATTTTCAATATCGGTAAATCGCGGGCTAAGGTATTTGATAAGGATACCGAAGTAAAAACCACATTCAACGATGTAGCCGGAATGACTGGTGCGAAAGAAGAGGTTTTAGAGGTCGTGGACTTCTTAAAAAATCCAAAGAAATACACAGATCTAGGTGGTCGTATCCCAAAGGGCGTGATGCTATCGGGCCCTCCAGGAACCGGTAAGACTTTGCTCGCAAAGGCAGTTGCAGGTGAAGCCAAAGTACCATTCTTCTCACTATCGGGTTCGGATTTTGTAGAAATGTTTGTTGGTGTAGGTGCGTCACGCGTTCGTGACCTCTTCAAGCAAGCAAAAGAAAAATCACCCTGTATCATCTTCATTGATGAGATAGATGCGATCGGTCGAGCTAGAGGAAAAAACAACTTCTCTGGAGGCAATGATGAACGTGAAAACACTTTGAACCAGTTACTCACCGAAATGGATGGCTTTGGCACTAACGAACATGTGATTGTTATGGCCGCCACGAATCGGGCTGATATTTTGGACCGCGCTTTAATGCGTGCTGGTCGTTTTGACCGCATTATCTACGTTGATCTGCCTGAATTAACCGAAAGAGAAGCCATTTTCGATGTTCACCTCAAAGGAATCAAAACAGACGACAGCGTAGATGTAGCGCTTTTGAGTAAACAGACCCCAGGTTTCTCTGGTGCAGATATCGCAAACGTTTGTAACGAAGCCGCACTTATTGCTGCTCGCAAGGAGCACAAAGTTGTAGGTAAGCAAGACTTTTTAGATGCTGTTGACCGCATAGTAGGTGGACTTGAGAAGAAAACGAAAATCATAACCGAAGCAGAAAAGAAAGTCATTGCCTACCATGAGGCAGGACATGCTGCAACGTCTTGGTTGCTTGAACACGCAGCACCGTTAGTGAAAGTAACCATTGTTCCACGCGGTCGATCTCTGGGTGCCGCATGGTACCTTCCAGAAGAACGCCAAATCACCACGGCTGAACAGATGTTAGACGAAATGTGTGCCACCATGGGTGGTCGCGCTGCAGAGAAAGTCATTTTTGAAAAAATCTCTACAGGTGCACTGAGTGACCTTGAAAAGGTGACTAAACAAGCGCGTGCAATGGTAACGGTTTATGGATTAAATGATGTGCTCGGAAATGTAACCTACTATGATAGTCAGGGTCAAAACGAATACGCAATGGACAAACCGTATTCAGAGCAAACAGCCGAAACCATAGATAAGGAAATAAGCAAGATTATAGAAAAGCAGTACGAACGGGCTATTGAGATGCTGGAAAACAATCGTGAAAAATTGGACCAACTGGCGAATCTATTGCTTGAAAAAGAAGTCATCTTCAAAGAAAATGTAGAGGAGATCTTTGGAAAACGTCCTTGGGACAAAGAAGAAGAAAAAAAGGAGGAAAAAGCTGAGGCAGATCCTGCTGAAGCTCTAACCGAATCCACTCCAGAAGCCGAAGCACCCGCCTCTGAAGAGATAAATACCGAAAAAACGACGGAGGATACTAACAAACCTGCTGTTGCAGAAGAAGCAGACACCTCCAATGACGAAGCTGCAACGAAGGAAGTATAAGCCTTTAGCAGATTGTGAAACTTAAGAACCGCGGCCCAATGGGCCGCGGTTTTTTGTTAATAGCTACAAGGCGCGGGCGGTAGTATTTAGCCTGCACGTATTATTTTTGAATAAATGTCTGTCGCGCCATGGCAAAATCCTCTGGATTTCTTTCAAAGCTCAAAACTAGCCTTCTCGGTAAAAGCGAGAAGACCGAGGAAAGTACTGCCGGAAAGTTCGCTCCTAAGAAAGAGGAACCTTTAGATGTGAAGTTCGTCCAAACCTTCACCGAGGGTGGTGGTAATTTCATGTACTGTACTAGCTTACAAGAAGCCGTTCATTCTTTAGAACAATACGCCGGTGATCATCAATGGCGTGGAGTATATATTTCGAGCCCTACAATCGCAGATTGGAGTAACCACACAAAATTGGACACCACTTTTGAGAACGACGGTCAGTTTCCAGCAGTACTAAGCACCTGTGAGGCGCTCATTGCATTTAATGGGGGTATTATGATCCATTCGCACCACACGGGTGGCAGAAAACTAGGTGACCTTCCGCAACATCATGTTCTCATTGCGTACACCTCTCAAATCGTACCAAATCTTAGAGACGGTCTAACTGCAATCAATCAAAAGTACCGTGAGAATAGGCCTTCGAATATTGCTGTAATCCGTGCACCGCACGATCAAGCGGTAGAATTGGCATCTGCAGATCCAAACAAAGGAAGGACGGTCTTTTTAATTTTGATTGAAGACGAGGCCTAATGGGAAAGCGCGCGCTCTTTGGTGGGATTTATGCCCTGGTTCTTATTGGCACCTTTGGCTACAGTGACTTCGGCCCTTATTTATTGGCAGTATTCGCATTGCTTTTGTTAAATGAAGTTGCGCGAATTTTAGATGTACAAAGCAGGTTTCCATTACTCACCTTTACCGCTTCCGCCCTTACGCTTGGCGTATTTTTTGGCTGGGGCAGCCCCATGGAACTTATATCCTCTACCCTTTTCATAGGTGTACTTCTTGCATTATCATTGCTGCGCTCGAAACGTCCAGCGCACGAAATGCGTCGAGGTTTATTCGCACTAGCCTATATATGGTTGCCTATGGCGTATCTCATTCAAGTCGCTGAAGATTTCCCCTGGCTCATTCTTTTCATCTTCATTATGATTTGGTCCAGCGACACCTTCGCTTACCTCGCAGGCCGACAGTTCGGCAAACGTCCTTTGGCTCCAAAACTCTCTCCCAAAAAAACCATTGAGGGTTTTATTGGAGGCATCATCGGCACCTTGATTGTCGGCGTGGTAGTGAATCATTACATCGGATGGACCTCTGCATCGGCAGCGCTTTCCCTAGCCTTGACTGTTGCGATTACTGCGCCTTTCGGAGACCTGGTAGCCTCTTCATTAAAACGGGAAGCTGATATCAAAGATTCAGGCGTATTTTTACCCGGTCACGGTGGCGCTTTAGATCGCCTTGATAGTTTTATAACCGCCGC
>CATAQZ010000162.1 GCA_949487015.1 Flavobacteriales bacterium UBA4585 | reverse complement strand
CCCCTTTCTGTATCGTTTGAAGAAATAGGTTCATCCATGCCACGTCCTTCAGATTGCAATCGTTCAGAAGGTATTCCTTTTGCTATCAACCATTTAAGAACAGCCTCTGCACGGGCTTCACTGAGCGATTGGTTGTAGGATCTATTGCCCTGATTGTCTGTATGACCAATGATGGTCGCCTGTAATTTTGGCGCATCCACTAACATTCTAAAAAGCAGGGCCAATTCTTTCTCACTCTCCGGCCTCAAAGTGCTTTCGTCCAATTCAAATAAAATGTTGTTTAATGCGAATCGACTACCTGTTCTTATAGGTACCAATTTTATGTAGGCAACTTTCGGTCCGTGCAGTGGTGCTTCAAGGTAATCCAGACGCGAAATACCACCAGAATAAGGCACGTAACCTTTCTTATAGGCCGCTACCCTTATGTCGGAGAAATCTGTCATGAGACGCACCCAACCAGTGTATTGGCGGCTAGTGCCATTGAAAAATTGGACACCTTCATCATTGTACAACTGAACAGTAGCATTTCCAATGGCTTTGTTGCTCAAGCTATCCACAATAACAATATCATAATTCTCACGGGCTTCAGGTTGCAAATGTTCGGGCAAGTCGAATCTGTAAAGATCTAATGCGGTCATAGTGGTGTAATCCGGCAAGATCTCATTTCCTCGATCGGAAGCGAGGTAACCAAATGTTCCGGACTTATCGATGACCATTGAAAATTCTTCTCCAAAGCTGTTTAACGGAAATCCTAGATTTACCGCTTCAGACCAGGTGGAATCGGTCAGACGAGTACACTTAAAAAAATCCGACCCGCCTAAAGATGGGCTACGTTCCGATCTAAAATAAAGGGTTTTTCCGTCAAAATGAATGAAAGGGCTACTCTCGCGATCCGGACTATTGATCGATTTCGGTAATTTTTTTCCTTTACTCCAGTTTCCATCTATACCCAAGGTGGATACGAATAGATCCATATCAGCTCCCATGCTGTTCTCACCACGAACAAAGTAAATGGTTTGTCCATCCGGCCCTAAACTGGGCTGACTCTCCCATCTTCCAGTATTAATATCGCCAGGCAATGGCTTAGGAGTTTCCCAACCATCATTCGGATTCCAGTAACTGTAATACAAATCGCATTTGCCTTTCCCGTCCGGACGATTACAAACAGTGAGCACCATGAATTGGCCATCTGCACTAATGCTTGCAGCCCCTTCATTGAGTATTGAATTTAAATTTCCTTTCAAAGGTTTACCGTTTCGAGCCATTCCGTCCAGGGTTCCCATAAATAGATCTTCATCCGTTGGCCTGCTACCGCTAATGTCTCTATGCGTATATATGAGATACTCCGAATCTCCTGAGATAGTCGGGAAATATTCAAGATCGTCTGTTGAAAAACTTAATTTTTTTACGTTGTAATTAAAGTTCTGCGCCACGTATAACTCGTATTCTCCCCGCGTAAACTTTAGATTACCCAATTCTTTCTGAGCTTGTGCCATTCTGTCTCGAGATAATCGTGCGGTATTGATATAAAGTTCCATCGAACGAATACTCTGCTCCCATTGAAAGAGGTATTTAAAAACAATACTCATTTTTAAATGAATGCTTGAAAGCTCTTGTATTTCTAAGGCTTCTTCATAATACCCAAGCGCGGAAATGTATGCTCCATTTCTAAATGATTGATCTCCAGCGTAGATATAAGGTTGGTAATAAATACCTTTCCCTTTACTCATACTTTTATTCAGATGTTTCCATCCTTGGTCTTCCGCACCGTTCCTAAAAGCTTCTTGAGCTTTTTGAAATTGTTGTATTGCTGCTCTACTTTGTCCGTTTGTGGAAAAGCTTAGAAGAATAAGTGGCAACAAGACAAAAAGAAATCGGCGCATTAGAAGTATTTTTGAGGTTCTACGAAGATATCTCAATCCTATTGAAAACGAAGAGAATTGCAATAACGGGTGCGCCCGCTACAGGAAAAACAACACTTAGTGCGGCTTTAGAGTCATTGGGCTACCCTGTTTTTCATGAACAGGCGCGTGAGATTATTCAACAAAGTCTAGATGAAGGCACAGATATTTTGCCATGGAAAGACTTAAATGCCTTTACTGAGGTCGTTTGGCAGTTGCGCAATCAACAATATTCAAACGCGGTGTTAGGAAAAATTAATTTCTACGATCGCACGAACCTCGATGCATACGCGTATCTTATTAAAGGTGAAACGCAGTTGACAGAACAATGGGCGGAAGAATTGGAGCAAATGCATTTTGATGTAGTGTTCTTTTTACCGGTTTGGCCAGAGATTCATAGTCTGGATAAACAGCGCATGGAAACATTAGAGGATTGTGTCGAAGTGGATGGTTATTTAAAACAAGCCTACCGTGAAAAAGGATATGATTTGATTGAAGTTCCTATGCTCAGTGTCGAGGAGCGTGTCGCCTTTATTGAGGCACATTTATGAGTAAACAAAAAGCACTTGATGTACTTAAGACGTATTGGGGTTATCCTGGGTTTAGAGGGTTGCAAGAAAATATCATTGCACATATACTAAGCGGTCATGATACTATAGGACTGTTACCAACGGGTGGTGGAAAGTCTATCTGTTATCAAGTTCCTGGCTTAGTACTACCAGGCGTCACTCTAGTTATCAGCCCACTGGTGGCTCTTATGAGTGATCAACAAAAAGGTCTTGAAGACCGCGGTATTAAAAGTTATCACTTTAAAGGCTCCTACACTCCACGTAAGTTGGATGAAGCTTTTAGAAACATTCGTTTTGGACAGTATAAGTTTGCTTTTGTTGCACCAGAAAGACTAAATAGTGATCTATTCCAGGAATACATTAAGCATGCAGATATCGGCTTGATAGCCATTGATGAAGCGCATTGTATTTCGCAATGGGGTTTCGATTTTCGACCGTCATATCTAAACGTACATATTCTAAGGACGTTGAAGCCTGATGTTCCAGTTTTGGCCTTAACTGCCTCCGCCACACCCAGAGTAAAAAAAGATTTAGCAGAGGCTTTGCTGATACCAAATGCGAAGGTTTTTGAAGACTCTATTCGAAGGGACAATCTTCATTTGCACATAAAGTTCACACCCAATAAAGAGCGTCAATTGTTTCGACTGCTAAAGCGTTTAGAAGGTACCGGGATCATTTATGCTAAAACCAGACGCAGTTGTGAGTCATTAGCAGAACTGCTGCAGAACAATGGTTATTCGGCAGATTTCTATCATGCAGGCTTATTACCCGACCAAAAAGAACAGCGACAAGAAGCCTGGGTTTCGAATGAACTTAGAATGATAGTTAGTACTACGGCTTTTGGAATGGGAATCGATAAAAGCGATGTAAACTGGGTCGTGCATTGGGACGTACCCGATACATTAGAAGGGTATTACCAGGAGGTAGGTCGAGGTGGTCGAGGTGGTCAAGAAGCTTCAGCCTACCTACTCTTCCATCAGCAAGATGTAGCAAGATTGCAAAAAGGAATAACAGATTTACCAGATCCCATTAAAGCCCTAGAATTCTATAATAGATTTTGCAGCAGATTTCAAATAGCAGTAGGCACTGGCGAGGACACTACTTATCCCTTTAGTATTGTCGCTCTGGCGAATGATTTTAAAATGAGTGTACCGGTGGCGTTGTCCTACATAAAACTAATTCAACATAGGGGCTATTGGCAATTTCAAGAAAGTAGTCAAATTTGGCCCGCACTAGAATTTACCAGCAAACCTCTTCAATGGGAAAAATTACAACGACAAGAAGGAGAGCTGCTCATACAACTCCTGCGTTTATATCCGCACGCCATGCATCAACCGGCTCGTATTCATCTTAAGAAATGTGCGGCTTTAGCTATGCTGACCCCTCAACAGTTCGAACGCAGTCTTTCTTATTTCGAAGAGAAAGGACTATTAAAGTACATCCCTGAAACATCCGGAAGTTCTATCACACTAATGGATCCAAGACCCCATAAGAAGCATCTGCATTTTCCAAAATCATTTTTAGACAGTTGGCTTCAAAGTAAAGTAGAAAGAGCACAGGCCATGCTGTCATTATTAAATAGCGAAGAATGCATATTTATTGAATTATCAAAGTACTTTGGACAAAGCACGGAAGTACAACCTTGCGGGAAATGTAGTAGGTGTTTACATGACCATTATCCTGATGAACACAAAGTAAAACAGCTCCTTTCCGAAGGGAATACAATTGACGATATTTGGTTTGATTTAAATTGTTCAGTAGATGAGCTCAGAAGATTTGGGTAAGAGCGTAATATATATGGGGACCCCGGAATTCGCGGTAGCCCCTTTGAAGGCATTGATTCAAGCCGATATTTCTGTAGTTGCGGTAGTGACTGTAGCAGATAAACCGGCAGGGCGCGGGAGAAAACTACATGAAAGTGCTGTAAAGAAAGCGGCTAATGACTTTGGTATTCCTGTACTACAACCCACATCACTAAAGGATGCGGCATTTCTCGCTGAATTGGCTTCTTTTAATGCCGACTTATTTGTAGTAGTTGCATTCAGGATGTTACCGGAAGTAGTTTGGAATATGCCACCATTAGGTACGTTTAACCTACATGGATCTCTGTTGCCTGCTTACAGAGGAGCGGCTCCTATTAATTGGGCCATAATTAATGGAGATACGAAAACCGGTGTAACCACCTTTTTTCTAGATAAGGATATAGATACTGGTTCTATCATCCAACAATCAGAAATATCGATTAGCGAAAATTGGACAGCTGGGGAACTTCATGACGCAATGATGCCTTTAGGAGCCGACTTAGTTGTGAATACAGTTCATTCAATTTTTAAGGGACATTGTACACTTCAACTCCAAAACAGTGAACTAGCTACACACGCTCCCAAATTGAATAAGGAAAACTGTCGTTTAGACTTTGCCAAATCTCCCAATCAAATCATCAGTCAAATAAGAGGTTTGAGTCCGTTTCCAGGTGCCTATTTTGGAGACTATAAATTCATGAATGCGGAAATATGTGCAGCCGAGACAACCAGTAGTAATCCTATATTATTTCGATTAAAGGGCGGTTTGTTCCTTAAATATTCCAAAGGAACTATCGAAATCACCTCAATTAAAGCTGCAGGGAAGCGCCAAATGTCAGGAAAAGACTTTGCAAATGGCATGCAAATGGATGAATTACTACTTATTTAATGAGTATTTAATCTTAGTTTTAAGCCAATTGTGAATAATTTCGCCTAGTTATTAACTTTTTTTAGCTGAAGGCCCGAAAACACTTGCATACAAGCAATTTTCATCTATATTTGAGAAGCATTCGTTAAAATGATTAACTAATTAAAATTAATTGCAATGAACAAAGCACAATTGATCGACGCAATGGCAGCAGACGCTGGCATCTCTAAAGCACAAGCTAAAGCAGCTTTAGACTCATTTACTGGTAACGTAGGTTCAACACTAGCAGGTGGTGGCCGTATCTCTTTAGTAGGTTTCGGTTCTTTCTCTGTTTCTGAGCGTGCAGCTCGTGATGGTCGTAACCCACAAACTGGTGCAGTTATCAAAATTGCTGCTAAGAAAGTAGCTAAGTTTAAAGCTGGCGCTGACCTAAACGGTAAGCTCTAATCTTAAGACTTATCCCTTATCAAAATGCCTTCCCTAGAGAAGGCATTTTTTTTGCCCATATATTAAGGCTGCAATCGTTTAGTAACCCAATGACCCTCATTCATCGTGTAGATGATCCGATCATGGAGCCTACCGGACCTACCCTGCCAAAACTCAAATGTTTCGGGAGAAATTAAGAATCCGCCCCATGATTCTGGCTTAGGAACAGCACTTCCCTCTGGATAATTTTGCTGAAACGAATGAAACTTCTCCTCTAGCGCATTTCTATCCTCTATTGCCTTGCTTTGGTCAGAAGCGGCCGCTCCTATTTGACTGAGCCATGGTCTAGTCTTAAAATACTTCTCATTCTCTTGCTCATCAAGTTTACTTACGGTTCCTGTAATACGTATCTGACGCTCTTGTTCACGCCAATAAAAAAGCGAACTGATATTTGGATTCTCCATAAGTTGTTGCCCCTTGTCTGACGCGTAGTTCGTGTAGAATACGAAACCGTCTTTACGCACCTCCTTCAACAAAACAATTCTATTCTGGGGTATACCGTTTTCATCTACAGTAGCAATTGCCATTGCATTGGCATCTTTTACTTTTAAAAGTTGATAACTCTCAAACCAATCTTTAAACTGATCAATAGGGTTTTTCTGTAGATTCGCTTCAAGCAATGAATCGAACTTATAATCTTCTCGAATGTTGTGTAAATCCATGTTGCTAAATTAATAGAATGCAAAACAAAAACCGTCCACAAAAAGGCGTACTCTTAATTTCTAAACCGCTTATTGGTGATGGCTTTTTTGAGCAATCGGTTGTATATCTAACATCTCACGATAAAGACGGTTCGCTTGGATTCGCGCTTAATAAGAACTCTTCACTCTTTGCGCAAGACTTTATGAATCAGCTTCCTGGAGAAGACCCTATCTATTACGGTGGTCCTGTAGAGCAAGATGCGCTCTTTTATTTACATACGATGGATACCTTAAACGGTGCAATGCACGCTGGGAATGGCCTCTATTTAGGTGGGGATTATACTATTTTACAAGAAGCCATTAGAACGGCGAGAGAATTGAATATTGACTCGGTACGATGCAAGTTTTTCTTAGGCTATAGTGGTTGGTCAGCCGGACAACTTGAAGAAGAAATTGGTCAAGGGACTTGGATTGTACTAAAGCCGCCATTTGAGATAGAACCGCTTGAGCTCACTAGTGAGGCGTGGCGTAAATACATGAAGACATTAGGTGGTGAATTCGCACTATGGGCTAATGCCCCAGAAGATCCTTGGATGAATTAAAGGGCACCTAAGACATTGAGCTTACGGTTAATCATATCGATCATTTCATTCGCTTTCGCCGCACCAAATGTCTTTTTCCGGTACTGCTCAACCCACTGAATACCGCGAATTGTATTTGTAATCCAAACCTCATCTGCCTTTTGCAAATCAAATGGGTTAATTGAAGCTTCCTGTACTTCGAGTCCTATATCTTTCGCCCAATCAAGTACATTCTTTCTGAAAACACCTCGTAATGCACCATCTTCTAGTGGGGCTGTACGTAGGATGTTGCCTTGAACAAGAAAAACATTACCAAAATTGGCCTCGACTAGTTGTTTGGAGTCATTGACTAAAAGAACAGCATCATATTTATTCTCTTTGGCGTAAATGCTTCCTAATACATAAGGCAAGGCATTGCTACTTTTCAATGTAGATAGTAGCCCTGGTTGTATGTAATGGTCCTTGAAGAGCTCTACCTTCAAACCATCCTTATTCAAAATGTAGTCCTTAGTCTCGAGCGGCTCCAACTCCATCCACCAATCAATCGCGTTGCTATTAGGTGTGTAGGTACCGCCGCCACGACGAACAATCTGTAATCGCAAGCGACCGTTTTCAAAACCGCGCTCCTCAGCAAGCCTCAATGATTGATCCACAATAAATTCTGGAGTAAATTCCATTGGGATCGACATGCGAAGAATGCGCATGCTAGCCATCAATCGGAAATAATGATCTTCTATGAAGAGTAATTTACCTTCACGCATTCTAATGGTCTCAAAGACACCATCACCATAACGTGCCGCACGCTCTAAAGCAGTAATTGGTAGTTTCTCGAGTGCTTGAAGTTCCGTATTGAAATTAATCATTTGGTTTTCCTTTATCGTGGACAAATCTATGGCAAAAAAAAGTCCCCATACGTTCGTATGAGGACTCTATTAACATTAAGCGCGGTCGATTAGTTTACAACGATGCGTTTGACTTGGACACCATTTTCGGTTGCTATCTGCACCAAATAGATTCCATTATTCCAATTTGACACATCAATGCTTAAACTGTTGCCAGTGGCATCTGATGCATATACTACTCTACCAGTAATATCGAAAGCTTGTACACTTGTAAACATACTGCCGTTCGTTCCTTTGATAGCCACTAGATCAGAGGCTGGGTTTGGATAAACCTTGAACGATTGCGCCGCTTCAACGATACCTGCTGGTACCCCTTCCGCCTGCAATACTGTTGCCATACGAGGAATGATAAAGGCCATAACCGTATCTATCCAAGCTTGCGAAGTAGCTTCAATGTTTGGATTCGCTGGATTCTGGCTTGCATACGGATCATTTGAATCGTACCAATTCCAAGGTGCTGTATTCACCACCCAAGGCATGGTAGCGCTCGGAGGAGCAATTTCTACGGTGTATAAACACTCTTCACTCGTTGGGTTCGTAGATTGCTGATCAACCCAGATTTGGTCAGTGTAGTTGGCATTGAGGAAGATATCATTATTACCGAAGTCATTGGCCTTCTTGATAGCTCCGTATGAACCTGTAACACTAACTACAGGGAAGAATTGCTGTCCTATAGGTACGTAAACCATACCAGTGTCATAAGGTGCGAAGAAGTCGTATTTACTGTGGATGCTCAACATAGGCACATCACCTTGCTCTAACCAAGCGCCATCGCCTAATGCACCACCCATGTTGATCGCCATCAAAATATCATCCGGCATACCTGCGTGATTGATGTAGTTACGACCTGGTGAACTGTAATCCATCGTTGGCAGACCTAAAGTATTCTGACCGGTAACCACTACTTCACCACCGAATCCATCGATATCTCCAACGATTGAAGTATCCACATAAGAATCACCTGGCAAAACAGGTTGACCAAAGATTCCTGTAGAATCCTGATACTTAAATTTATTCGGTGCAGTTACTTCTGAATGCTTGTCAATAGTCGCGTAGGCGAATGTAATGTACCCACCAGAACCTTGACCGACCATAATCGTGTTACTCGCATTGATGCCGTAAGGATTACCGGCGCCCATTTGAGTAAGATTTAAATAGCGAACAAGCGCTTTCGCATCTTGGATAGAATAATATACCGCAAGTAAATTACTACCGCGACGAACGTCAAGGTTAGTACTGTTTGCCAACCAACCTAAACGGTAAGAAGCAGCAATACTTACGTATCCCATCTTCGCAAAACGGCGACACATTTCTACAACAGCACTGTCCTGACGTGTTCCTAAAGGGGAACCGTTCAATCCTTTTGGAATGAAAGACCCTGTGTGCCAAACGATCACCACTGGACGGTTCGTTGTCGTGTCGGCCGTAGGTGACGGCATGTAAAAATCAGCTTGTAACGGTTGTAGGTTAGTACCCCCGAGCATGGCTGAATCCACATAAGGGTTGAAATTAACTCCGTAACTCACATCGGACATTACGGCAATTTCACTGTCGTTAAAGATCTCCGTAGTGTAGCGTTGTGCAAATACACTAGATGATACGAGTAACGAACAGATTAAAAGTGTAAACTTTTTCATAGGCATGTTCTTATTGAGAGGTTAATTAATTTGAATACTCAGGTAGGCCAACCTCCCAACTAAAGGCCCCCCAAATACTTGATATACTTTATTATTCAGTACATTACTCGCTCCTATCTTGTAAGTAATAGTGCGTTTACTGTCCGATTTTTCTTTAATACGTGTCAACGATACCTGCGCATCGCAAAGCCCATAAGAAGGTATAGAACCCGTGAACTGCGGTGAGCCCTCAAATACAAAACCTTGCACCCATTTGTAATTTACACCGGCGCCAATGAGTTTTGAATCGTCGTTATTCCATGGATAATTACGAATGTTCCAACCTAGGTTGAATTTGTGCTCGGGGGTATTGAATGCGGGAACTATTGGATCGGTTACGGCAGAAGTGAGCTTATTCCAGCTGTAGTTTCCGGTAAGCGTTTGGTAATCACCGACGAAAGTGTTCATTCCAATGCTAAAGCCTTGAGTAGTTACTTGTTCAGTAGCATTCGCGGCTACGCGGTAAACTTGTAATGACTTTAATCGGTCAATAGCCGTCGTCCCCTCTTCTATCTCAGCACCGATAATGTACCCTATGAAATCATCATAAATACTGTAGTAGTAATTCGCATCTACAAAAACACGAGTGCCTATTGTAGCTCGGTAGCCCGCTTCGGCCGTTTTAACTTTTTCAGGACGTATGGCATCGACGTTGAAATATCCAAAATCGTGTGACAGTCTTTCATTCGCCGGTTTACCCAAATAATCCACAATATTGTCTAATGTCACCAAAGAGTCAAAGCCATCTAGGTTGCCTAGAAGTACTGCTCGACCGACGTTATAGTTTAGATACTGGTCAGCCAATGTTGGGTTGCGAATGGCGCTGGAAAAACTTAAACGGAAGGTTTGATTTTCGGACGCCTTGTAAACCGAAGAAACTGCCGGCGAAACCAACGCTTTAAAATTCTGGTTTTTATCGATTCTACCTGTTGCACTCAATTTAAGACGCTCATCCATAAATGATTGTTCCCAACCACCATATAGCCCGGCCTCTCTATTTGTAATGACAGTGCCTGCGGTATCTGAGAATATCGTCCCTGCGCTCTTTGGCGTGTACAAACGAAAGTTTCCTCCTACTCGCAATACGGCCCCATTGTCGTACGTAAAGGTGCGCTCCCCTTGCGTGTGGTATAAGGCTGATTTATCATAAAACCGGCTTCCCCCTTCTGTGAAAAGCGTCGAAGTAATGTGATTTTTTAAACTTTCAAAGTCTGCTTTACCCGGGATTAAATAATTGCGCACTGGAAAACCATAGACCGCTTCCATAAAATTTAAGACCGTGCTGCTCGTAGAATCGTGCAATTCATGAAAGAAGTCTAGATTATCCTGTATGAGCAAATTCATTTGGTCCGAATATTCATTGACCGGTAAGTTGTTTGCGGGTGCTCCTGGTAGGGCTCGAACTTGGGGTTTTGAGAAGATCTGCCAAAAAGTTCGGTATTGATTGCTGTAAAATTGATTGGTTACAATACTGTCCTGCATGCGCAAGGCCGTGAAATACGCATCGTAGCTGTTGCCTGCGTCTTCATGTGTGGAATAGGCCCGCCAAAACCACTTTCCTTCATTTCTCAACTCTACCCGATTCTGTAAAAACAAAATATCTTTGAGGCTGTAACGGTTATCGCCTTGATATACTGTAGTTCCCGCACCGAAATTCAACGCATAAATTCCCGTGATCTCATCTGTAAATTTGTAATGCAATGCTGTGGTCAACTTCAAATTTTCCGTATCGTAGTCCACCAAATGCTTTTCCTCTATTCCAGGACGGTAAAATCTACCCATTCCAGCATAGAATTTAACATCGCCGCCATCGTCCCACCAATCTTCATCTCCGTAGCGATTCACAGCATCATAACCTCCTGGATTCGTTGCGTCGTCTCTACTCACATCCGTGGGATCCATATTATTAGCTTCCCAATCGTCCGCTTTCAAGGCAAATACATTGATTTTATAGGCGAATTTTTCATTTACTTTTGCCGCCCAGCGCAAGGAAAACTCAGTAAGATTTCGCTCACCGGCCTTCAAGCTTGCGCTTAACCCTGTGAACTGAAAAGGATCTTTCGTTTGCATGGCAATGACACCGTTGAAAGCACTGGGACCATAGAATGCTGTGCTAGCGCCCGCAATTACATCGACAGTTACGATATCTAGATCCGGGGCCCCTAAGAAGTTGCCTAAACTAAAATTTAGCCCAGGACTTTGATTATCAACTCCATCTATAAGTTGCAATGATCGTACGGGTGAAGTACTATTGAAGCCTCTAGTATTGATTATTTTGAATCCTATACTGGCGCTTGTTAGATCAACCCCTTTGAGCGTACCTAGGTGATCGTAAAAACTGACACTTGGGCTCTCTTTAATGGCCAATGCATCCATACTCTCTACGGTGAGGGCACTCTTTTCTTGCTGGGCACTTAAGCGTTGTTGTACGACACTGACTTCTTTTAGTAGGTTTTGATCCGGTTGTAAAACGATTCTGTTCCCTGCTGCTCCTGTTGTTTTGAAATCTAAGGACTGAAAACCCATACTTTGAACGCGAACGGATGCGCGCTCGGCATTCTTTCCATAGATACTTAAGGACCAATTCCCGTCAAAATCGGTCACTGTACCTATAGTTGTCGGCATGGATTCATTTAATACTACAACGCTTGCTCCTACAATAGGCTCTCCGCGTGGATCAACAACAATCCCGCTTAGTTGCGCATACAGTGAACTTCCGCACAGAAGTGCGATTAAAAGAAGGGTTTTGTTCATACCCTTAAAATAGAAAGATTTTCGATTAAAAAAGGTGCCTGTACCTCTTATTCTAACTTATTTATTAGCAGCACGTTGAAGACGGTCATTGACCGCTCTTCCTAGACCATTTTCAGGCAATAAGTGCGCAAATATTTGAGTTACTTGCATACTGCCTAAAACACGTAAACCTTTAAAAAGATTCGTCGCTGCCTCTGT
>CATAQZ010000161.1 GCA_949487015.1 Flavobacteriales bacterium UBA4585 | reverse complement strand
GGTGCTTCGAGGCATTGATGCAACCATCGCAGCCGGTGACTTTGTGAGCATTGTCGGTCCTTCTGGAGCGGGTAAAAGCACATTGCTTCACCTCATTGCAGGATTAGACACCGCGACTGAGGGCTCTATAGATTTCGAAGGCAGCGCCATTCAAGATTTAGATAAATCGGCGCTAAATCAAATGCGCAACGTAAAGATTGGCTTAGTCTTTCAATTTCACAACCTACTCCCTGAGCTCACTGCACTAGAAAATGTGCTGATCCCAAGGTGGATCGGAAAAAAAATGGACGATACGGCTGAAAAAGATGCCCTAGAAAAATTGGCTTTTTTAGGAATTTCCGATAGGGCGCACCATTTACCAAATGAATTGAGTGGTGGCGAGCAGCAACGCGTTGCCATTGCGCGAGCGCTCATCAATAACCCAAGTATTTTACTCGCGGACGAGCCAACAGGAAATCTGGACAGCGCAAATGCGAACGCCGTTCATGAATTATTGGTCCAATTAAACGAAGAATTTGGTCAGACCGTTGTCGTTGTTACCCATAACGATCAGCTCGCTGCACTGGGTAAAAAACAATGGGTCATGACCGACGGTCTACTTAAGGCTTAATTCCTAGAACCTTTATGCAGCAGTTAGCGCGCGAAGAATTGGCCCAATTTTTAAAGGAAAAGGCCGATCAGTACGCCAAATTCAGTTTCGTTCAAGACGATCCCATTCAGATCCCTCATTCCTTCACTACTGCAGAAGACATTGAGATCAGTGGTCTTATAGCCGCAACACTTTCTTGGGGGAACCGAAAAACCATCATCGCTAAAAGCAACGACCTAATGGACCGTATGGACCGTTCACCGGCAGAATTTATTCGCGGTGCGAGCGAGTCCGACCTGGAGACTTTTCATGGGTTTGTGCACCGTACGTTTCAATCTGAAGATATCAAAGGACTCGCTCGCAGCCTCAGAATACTCTACCAAGAGCACGAAAGTTTAGGGGGCTTTTTTAAGGCTAATGTGCGCGAAGGAGCCACGCATCTGGGCCACAGTTTTCAAGAATTCAAAGGGTATTTGTTAGCTAACGGACTCCCCTTACGCGCAGGCAAACACTTTGGCGATCCAAGCAAGGGCAGCGCCTGTAAGCGATTAATCATGTTTACGCGTTGGATGGTTCGAACGAATAAAGAAGGTATAGATTTTGGGCTCTGGGATATCGATCCAGCCCTCTTATCCTTACCCTTGGACGTGCATAGCGGCCGCGTCGCGCGGAGTTTAGGACTATTGAAAAGAAAGCAAAACGACTGGAAGGCTGTGGTAGAATTGGACCAATCCATTCGAGCCATTGAACCCGAAGACCCGGCGCGTTTAGATTATGCACTTTTCGGCCTAGGCGTTTACGAAGGTTGGAAGTAAGTTATAGGGCCATCAAGCCCTCAATCTTTGTCGCCTTTTTATAGCGATCTATAATGCTGTCTACATCGAGCATCATTTCTTTGGCGCTTACTGAAACGAATTTACCCGTCTTTGAAGGACGTAATTCTATCTGTGCCACTTTCGAATCAAATAGCGCTTCAACCTCTGCTATTTTTTGATTATCTGCGGGTACAATGAACTTAAATAGAAATACAGCTGGCCAATCGCGATCTTCAAGCTGTGTTCGTAATCCTTCGTATGGGTCTTTACTCATGATACTCTCGGGTTAGAGGGACAAAAGTACATCATCTTCTAGAGACCTAGAGCGTAAAAAATTCCGAGATGCAATGAGATCAGGGTGCAAATAACGGTCTTCCTCAATCACCGGAACAATCTCACGGAAGGCGGTTACATAGCTTTGCATAGAAGGACTAATGTTCGCTTTTCGAAGGTGTAGTGCTTGGGATGCATTGAGTAATTCAATACCCAATATTTGATACAGATTGTCCGCCACTTTGACCAATTTTGTTGCTGCATTCGCCCCCATACTTACATGGTCCTCTTGCCCATTCGAACTCTCAATACTATCTGCAGAAGCTGGCGTACAGTATTGCTTGTTCTGGCTAACAATTCCTGCCGCGGTGTACTGCGCAATCATCAGTCCACTGTTAAGCCCCGGATTCGGTGTTAGAAAAGGGGGTAAACCTCTCCTACCAGAAATAAGCTGATAGGTACGGCGTTCAGAAATAGAACCTAATTCGTGTAAGGCCAATGCCATATAATCGAGCACTAATGCAAGCGGTTGACCGTGAAAATTCCCGGCGCTCACTACCGCATCTTCTTCTTCTAAGACCACAGGATTATCTGTAGCAGAATTGACTTCCATCTCGATCACTTCCATCGCATGCCATAAGGCGTTTTTAGAGGCCCCGTGTACCTGCGGCATGCAACGAAAACTGTACGGATCTTGCACATGTACTTTCTCATTGTGCATGATGGGCGATTCATTCAACCAATTAAACAAGCGCTGGGCGGTAAGAACCTGACCTTTTTGTGGGCGAGTCGCATGGACACCTTGAGAAAAGGCCTCAATTCTACCATCGTGCGCTGCCGTTGATAGGGCACCTATAAAGTCAGAGAAGTAATCTAGTCTGCGTGCATGCAGGGTCGCATAGATTCCATGCGCAGACATGAATTGGGTACCGTTTAAGAGCGCGAGCCCCTCTTTTGAAGCCAACGTATGAGTTGCCCAGGCTTTGGGACCTAATTGGTCTAAAACCTTTTGTGTTTCTACAATTTCTCCTTTAAACCACAAGCTTCCTTCACCTAATAAGGGAAGACTCATGTGTGCCAGCGGCGCTAAATCACCACTAGCCCCAAGGGAACCTTGCGCATAAATAACCGGCAGTGCGCCGCTATTGTAAAGCTGAACGAGACTTTCACAAACCTCAAGTCGAATACCGCTCACACCTACTGCAAAGCTTTTAAGTTTCAAAGCGATGATTAATCGAATGATCGCCTGATCCACAAATTCTCCCGTACCGCAGGCATGCGACCGTACAAGGTTGGTTTGCAACCTACCCAAATCTTCAGTACCTACTTCAATGGAACACAAACTACCGAAGCCGGTATTGACTCCATATATAGGCGCAGTACTGCGCGCCGATTTTTCTTCGAGGAATTTGCGTGATGCCGTAATGTTCTTTCGAGCCGTTTCAGAAAGAGCGATTTCTACAGAACCGTCCGCAATGGACTGATAGTCAATATAAGATAATGGTGCGGTTCCTATTTCTAGTCGTTTCAT
>CATAQZ010000160.1 GCA_949487015.1 Flavobacteriales bacterium UBA4585 | reverse complement strand
TATATGGTTCAAAGGCTGTGCCGAACTTATTGCTCGAAGAAACCTAAACTCATTCCGAATTTAAATGTAATGCTTCCATCGAGTGCATTGCGCTCTGCAGGATTCGCATCTAAATATTCCTGGGTGTAATTAAAACCTTCCACGTTAGAAACGCCAAATCCATTGTAATAGATACCTAGGTTGTAAAAACTTTTCAGCGACCTACGAATTCTCCAACCAAAACCAACGGCATACGTATAGGTATGACCGGTTCCAGGATACAATGCTATTTCCTCGGGATATTGCGCATTCGTATTTAAATGTGGCTGGTAGGTCAATGCGCCTACTCCAACGTGAATGAATGGTGTGTGGTGATTGCGTTGATTGTATTTTCCGAAAGGAATAAAATGCACATTCGTAAACACATTAACATTTAAAAGATCCGTATCTACCTGATAATCGCGAGTTGCATTCCCGTGAAGGTTATCATGACTATAGATACTTCCATAGTTTACATCTGCACCTACACTGAGTAAACTGTTGAAATTGTATTTTAATTGAGTACCTAATCCAAAACGAGCCTCTTGAGTCAATGCACTTAAACTAGCTCCGTTCACATCACCGAGGTAGTTTTGTGTCATGGCATATCCGCCTAATTCTAAAAATGCAGTTGTTCTCTGCGCACTTGCCTTGAAAGTCGTTCCGACTATTGCCGCCACAAGGGCGATGTATTTTATATTCTTCATAATCATTGTGAGTCCCTCAAAAATACCAATTTATTATCGTCAAATGTATGTATACGGTACCCCATTTCTCGGAAGGATGTTAACGACTCCATTTCTTTAATATTGTTTTCCAAACACCAGCGTACAAAAGCACCCCTCCCCTGCTTACTAAAGGCCGATACCGACTTTATTTGACCGTTTTTCCTTTGCTTAAAATCAACTTGAACATACGGTTGATTCACGTTTTTCCAATCAATAGCCTTACTGTATTCTCCACTGCAGGCATCAATCACGAAAGGAGTATCTGCGGCATTAACCCATTGCGTTAAAATGGGACGCCATAAACTATAGAGGTTTCTGTGCGAGGCTATTTCTAATCGAGATTGCATTTCCAATCGGTAAGGAGCAATGTGCATATTAGCACCTACCATCCCGTATAATGCGCTCATTATAAATAACGATTGCTGTGCATTTGATTTTCCCGCCGGTGACAGTTCCGCTGCATTAAGATACTTAAAGGCTTCTCCTGTATATGCCGTAAGTCCACGCAATCCAACTTCGGGATTCGTGTACGACTTAAGATCGTTACTCCACATTGCAGCGACTTCAGTCCACAAATCATCACTAACTTTGAATAGTTTCTTAGCCGCTTCCGGTTTCAATCCTTGTATTGCTGTTACCACCTTTCCTGTAATTTCCGGAAATGCACAGAGTCCTGATACTTTTGATGTGACTTCGCCGTTACGGCTCATTCCTTTGGAGGGCGAAAGAAGAATCAATGGGTTATTCATAGGATAAAAATAAGGCGTGACCTACCTTTAAGCCCGAAGGCACGGCTTTTGTTTTATACAACGCAATGGAGAAAATGAAAAAATTTGGATGGATCATATGCACGATGCTACTCTTGAGCGCTTGTAAAGGTGCAAAATATCATTATAAATCGGGTAAAAAGTACGCGCAAGCAAGCATGCTGAAAGAGAGTGTAACGTCTTATAAAAAAGCCATTGACCGTAAGCCCAATAAGGTCAAATACCGTATTGCCATGGAGGAGACCGGTAGTGCTCTTTTAGAAGAATTGTACACAAATTATCGATTTGCAGATGGAAACGACAGTGCCTCCATTTACAAATTTCGTGATGCAGAAAAATGGAGGAATTACCTAGTCCCTTACATCAATACTAGCCGCTATGAAGGTTTTTATGACCGTGACTACAAAGACCAATTGAATCGTTTTCTTGGGCAGAAATATGAACGGTCGAACAAATGGATACGAACGCGTCAATACGAACGTGCTCAAAAAAATCTGGTTGAAATAAAAGAATTAGACCCCGATTATAAAGATGTGAAAGCGCTCTTGGAGTTTGCAGAGGTTGAACCTATTTATGTTTCGGCGCTTGAACTTTTAGAAAAATCCGAGTATCGAAACGCCTATGAATTGCTTCAACCCACGTTAAAAAAATACCCACAGCAAAACCTCTTACGTAAGTTGGAAGAGCAGGCTGTCGAGCGCGGTAAATATCGATTAGGCATTATTTCCGATCCGAATATTACCGGGAGTGAGGCAACCATGTCTGCCGCCCTACAAAGCGCTGTTATTTCGCTTATACAACGCGAAAAAGATCCTTTTCTAGAACTCCTTGATCGAACAAATTTTGATTTACTTCAGCAAGAGCAAGAAGCCATTATAAATGGCACTACCAACGAGGCCGCAGTAACACAGGAGCTTATAGCTGCAGACGGATACCTCAAGGTCATCATTACCCATGCCCATGAAGAGGAAGGCAAACTCTTTCAAGAGACCAAGAAAGGGTGGGAAAAATACTACGTAACAGAGAAGAACGAAGAAGGAGAAGAAATCAAAAAAGCCAAATATAAGAAGGTGACCTACATGGAATATCATAAACGAAATGAAGCCGGTTATGATATGCAAGTTGCTTTGGTTGAAAGAGC
>CATAQZ010000159.1 GCA_949487015.1 Flavobacteriales bacterium UBA4585 | reverse complement strand
CCAGCGTGGGACTTCAAAAGCCGGTTCTTATAATTGAAGGCTTCGAATCGTCTATTCAGCCTTATGGAAATCTTACCTATAAAAGTATAAGTAGTGGTTATGTATTTAATGAAACTGGAACACGAATCTTTCAACACATACATCCATTGAGTTGGTTGTATGATTCCCTTACTCATGCAGGGTTTGACATTGTGCATTTAGACTTCAGAGAAGCAAAACTGTCACTTCAAGAGAACGAGATCAATCTTTTAAGGACTATACAATGGATAAACGATGAAAATCCAACTGCCGAGATTACACTTATTGGTGCATCAATGGGTGGGCTTATCGCAAAGATGGCCATAAACGATCTTGTTAAAGCTGGCTGTTGTTACCCAATAGTCGGTTATGGCTCCTTTGATGTCCCTCATCGCGGTGCATTTATCCCCATAGGTCTGCAAGCCGCCAGTAAATATTACGCCGAATTATTGCCTTTTGTACCCATGGCAAGGAATCCATGGACACGGGTATTGAATTCAGAAGCGGCTCGTGAGCTATTGGTTACGCACTTAGACCCTACTGCGCTTAAGGCGCATGAACGGTTATTGAATAAGGCTGGAATGCTACCGTTGGGTGCGCGTTCATTCGCAATAGCTAATGGTAGTGACATGGGAATACCGCGAACATTGAGCGACCCCGTTAGCCGATACTTTATGCACGGTTTACTCTTACCGACTTGCATAAAACACGCCGTTGGCAATCATCCAGACACTATTACCTTCAATCTTGATGGATATCGCGATTCACTTTTAGTATTTGGCATGGAGGCCGTTGCACACAGTCATGCTGACTCGTATTTATTTCAGGCAACCTCATTTAGACAATTGTTGACGGCACTTCAGATGAACTGGACTGCGAAGTGTTCTGCCCGAAAGGTCCAGCTTATCGCTGCAGTAGGTCCAATGATTCCTGGTTTGTCGAAAGCATTTCTTTATAAGGCAATAATTAAGCGTCAAAAACGTACCAATTACAGGTTAGCTAAAATGAAGCAGCGAATGACAAAAGGCGCATCCATAATACTTCAGCATAAATTCCCCTTGAATTATGCTGAAGTTCCAGGAGGCTGGACCGCCACAACGGCTGCTTTTAAAATACCTATACTGAGCAAAATTTATAGCCCTACGCATTGCTTTATCCCCTCCTTTAGTGCGTTAGATGTCTCAGATAGCCTCGTGAACCAACCTTTGAGGCATCTGCCCAACACCTCATTTCACAGTTTTATTGCACCAGGAATAGAAGACGATAATACGGATCCCAATGAAGAGCACATTACCGCTGATTCTTTAACAGTTGCTTTTGGACTGGCACAGCTGCGTTCCATTTATGATGAAAAGTTACAAGACAGTTTAAAGACGAATTACAACGTCGCACAGGAACACACATATTTTGGCGCTGTACTAAGTGATTTAGGGAAAGTATTAGTCCCTAAAAACATAACCTTAGGATTGGCTCAAAATGGCTACAACGGTGCTTCAAATTCTACCCGTTTAGCGGCTTCGAGGCAGAAGGTATATTGTTTTGTAGGCAGGGGTTGCGCTCCAGATACTTTGCATATTTATGGTAGGCTTGAAATAGGCGATGGTTCAGATCGGTTAGCTACCTTGCGTGTAAATAAATCTAGTGCTTTAGTTGTCCATAAAGGAGCGTCTCTTACTATCAATTACGCTAGCCGACTGGAAATTGAAGAGGGCGCCGCATTAATTATCGAAAAAGGCGTGTCTGTAGTATTGGATAGTGGGACAATAGTAATGAATGGAACATTATTATTAAAATCAGAAGCAGAATTACAACCAAATGGACCTGGGCAATTCGCTTTTGGGGAAAATGCAGTCGTTTTGGCTGGAAAACAAACGCTAATTCATATTGAAGAAGCTAAGATTCGCTTGGCATCTACTCTTGAAATTCCTTCACAATTGGATAAGCTTAAGTTAAATCAATGCGAAATAAGCTTTGAATCGCAAGCTACGCTTCATTTAAAATGCAACTCGCAGCTATGGAATACGGAATTTATTAAAACCGGGAAGAAACAAAATTCTTCAGTTGTAGTGTCAAATGGTACCGTTGATATTCAGCATTGCCAGTTTTCAGGAGGTAGACCCGCAATATCAATTCATGATTCTGTTGAATGGGATATGGCCAATACAACGATTACTAATGCATATTTGGGCTTACGCGCAACCACACCGCCAAAACTGTTTTCAGCGAATTCATTCACGGGTAACACTACAGGAGGGTACATAATTGGTGGCGATTACCTCATTGAAAGATCGCTCTTCCATAATAATGGTGTTGGGTTAGTACTTAGAGGTTCCAATAAATGGACACAGGTAGAATCTTGTAATTTCTCTTCAAACAGCAGTGCAGGATTACAATCTGTACAATCCAAACTTCATGTTTTGTGCAGTACATTTTCTTTTAACGCTATAGGGGTTAAGGCATCTAAAGGCCAATTAAAATTTGCGAAAAATGCTGGAAACACCTTCGAAAACAACACTGTAGGCGTGAGTTTTCAAAGTCTAGAAAAACTAGAATTGCAACAAGGACATAATAGGTTTAGTCAGCAAGTCATGTTTGATTTGGTGGGAAGTTTTGAACCCACTGCAAGTATTAGCTATAATGGTTCATACCATTATTTGTATGCCGATAATACGAGTTTTTCGAAAGTAAACAGTAACAGGTTAACGATTGCCAGAGATACCGTTTTCTTGTTATATGCATCAAGTCAGCCTCCAAGTGCACTGCTTTGTCCTGATAAAGGAGGAAAGAAATCAGCAGATATGAACTGGTCACTGGCGGATTCAATACCAGGGTTGGTCGCCTTCCCAAATCCTGGAAATGAATGGGTTGAATTGGTCTTTCCAGTGACGACCACCGCCGCAGAATTAACTGTATTTAATCCACAAGGGGAGCAAATATTTTCAGAATATCTACCTGCAGGAACACAACGTAAGCAATTGAGTATTTCGGGGAGTGTAGGTTTGTATTATATCAGGTTGGTCGACGGGGATAAAATGGCTCAAATACGCTGGCTTAAGCTGAACTAGTTAATATTTTTTAACCTTGTGGATTCGCCCTATTTTGCAGTATAATTCCGAGACG
The DNA here is from genome assembly GCA_949487015.1 of Flavobacteriales bacterium UBA4585. GTDB lineage: Bacteria > Bacteroidota > Bacteroidia > Flavobacteriales > Schleiferiaceae > UBA10364. The sequence continues at coordinate 1,606 of CATAQZ010000159.1, read as the reverse complement.
ATGTCGAAGCCAATCCCAATGGTAGATTTACCCAAAATCCATGCGCCTTATCAAAGCGAATTGGATAAGGCTGTACTCGCTGTAGTGCACAGCGGTGGTTATATCGGAGGGACTGTTGTACAAGAATTCGAAGCGAAGGCATCGACTTATTTAGGGGCACCTGTAATAGGCGTTGGTAGCGGTACTGATGCGCTTCAAATCGCACTCATGGCCTTAGATATTAAGGCAGGTGACGAGGTGATTGTTCCGGCCTTTACCTATGCAGCAAGCGCCGAAGTTATTGGGTTGTTAGGGGCTGAAGTAGTTTGGTGTGATGTCAATGAATCAACCTTTACTATCGATCCTGATTCGGTTAAATCTGTACTTTCTGATAAAACTGCTGCGATAATAGCGGTGCACCTTTACGGTCAATGTGCCGATATTGAGGCATTAGAAAATTGTGCTCCCGGCATTCCTATTGTGGAGGATACCGCTCAAGCTTTTGGTGCATCCTTTACAAGGGGTAAATATACCGGAAGAAGCGCGGGAACAGTAGGGGCCTTTGGGACCTTTAGCTTTTTTCCGACGAAAAATTTGGGGGCGCTAGGGGATGGAGGGGCAATCGCTAGTACTAATGCTTTGTTGCTTGCAAAAGCAAAATCTATTGCAAGTCACGGACAAAGTAAAAAATACCATCACGATCTATTAGGTGTGAATTCGAGGTTAGATCCTATTCAGGCTGCAGCGCTCACGATTAAATTGCATTACTTACCGCAGGCGTTGACCGCTAAAGTTAGTATTGCAAGACAATATTTAAATGCCTTTGAACCATTAAATGAAGTAGTACTTCCATTACCGGTATCTTTTTCGAACCATACGTATCATCAGTTTACGCTTCGCGTTCCCAGCGACAAACGCGAAGGTTTTGCCTCATTCATGAATGAATGTGGTATAGCCACAATGGTTTATTACCCCATACCGCTCCATAAACAGAAGGCTTACGCACATTTTGAACAGCGAACTTCGTTATCGGTAAGCGAAAATTTGTCGAACTGCGTTATTAGTATTCCTGTGCATGAGGCGCTTGAACCCCCAGAAATTGGTGCAATACAGACTGCCGTAACAACTTACTTTTCCTAATTATGGATGATTTTTTCGTACATGAAACAGCCGTTGTTGATACCGATGTTCAAATAGGTGCTGGCTCTAAGGTTTGGCATTTTTCGCATATCATGTCACATTGTTCGCTTGGTGCAAATTGCATACTAGGTCAAAACGTATTTCTAGGTGATGCAGTGAAAGTCGGATCAAGAGTTAAAATTCAAAATAACGTTAGTGTTTATAGTGGCGTGGAGATTGAAGATGATGTTTTTCTAGGGCCTTCGATGGTTTTTACCAATGTCAATGCACCGCGCAGTTTTATAGAGCAAAAGAATTACTCCAGAACATTAGTGAAAAAAGGTGCTTCCATAGGTGCCAATGCTACGATAGTATGTGGAAACACCATTGGTGCTTATGCGTTTATAGGAGCAGGTTCTGTTGTTACCCATAAAGTGCCTGATTTCGCTTTTATGTATGGGGTGCCAGCCAGACAGCAAGGCTGGGTTAGTAAGGCAGGTACACGATT